>SLLW01000028.1 GCA_007133875.1 Balneolales bacterium
GTAATAAAAATTATTGGTTTTATATTTTTTAATATTTATTTAGTCGAAACTGTTTTTTCTGTTTCGGAAAAATCCGGCAACCCTTCCTGTTTCGGATCCGTCTATTTGCCTGGGTCTTATCCTGATGACAGGCTTTGTCGTTTACCGGCTTCGCTCAACCTGTGGCGTTGCGGCTTGCGGATAAAAAATCCGTTTGTAAAAGGAGCTCAAAAACACATACACCCTGGAGCCCCGGGCTTGGGTAAATAACCATCCATATGAATTATCGAATCAGAAAAGCAACGCAAGAAGATTTTCCAGCCATCCTGGAAATGATCCATGAACTGGCCCGGGCAGAAAACTGCAAAAGGATCAGATGGCAGGGGCTTAACTGGAACAGCCCGGCCATAGAGATGTACCGGAAGATGGGCGTCGAGGTCGATGATGAATGGTTGAATTGCTGCGTGGAAATCGCCTGCCAATAGCTGCCGACCGGAAGAGCCGAAAAACCGAACTCATCAAAACCATATATTTAGGAGTTCTTGATTTGAAATACTCGAAGTATAGTGTTGTCAGAACCAGAAATAATTTTTATATTTGTACATTAAAACGTACATTACAAATAACATTATGAAAGCCATAAGCACCACAGAATTCCGGCATAAACAGAAATATTACCTGGATCTGGCAAAAACGGAACGTATTATTATTCAACGGGGACGCAGTGATGCCTTTGCTATCATTCCTTTGGAGGACATGGATGAAACGGAGTATTTGCTTTCTAGTCCGGCGAATGCAGAAAGACTCAGGACAGCCATTTCTAAAATTGCCAGTGGACATGACCGGGGGACCAGTTTGAAGATTGATGACTTATGGAAATAATCCTTTACGATCAGGCTCTGGAAGATTTAGCGTTTTGGAAAAGATCTGGTCAGAAGATTATTACAAAAAAGATTACATCCCTAATTAAGGACATCCGGAATAATCCCTATTCTGGGCTTGGCAAGCCAGAGGAGCTCAAACATGAATTGAGTGGGTGGTGGAGCAGGCGAATTAACAAGGAACACAGACTGATATATCGAGTCGAGGAGGGTCAAATTCATATCTTGTCTTTGCGCTTCCATTATTCATGATCTGACGAACACATTTCAGATTCTTTGCAATCATTATGACTTCAAGTATACAAAAGAGAGGCTTTCTTGGGTTGCTTGTTCTGTTAGTCCTAATATTCAGCACCGGCAGCAAAGTTTCGGCCCAATATGGGCTACTGTGGCATACGCCAAAAGCGGATTCATTAAACTTTCCGAATAACCAATATGAGTGCCCGATTTTTGATACCCATTGGAACATTTTTGATATTGATGAAATCAGGGGGAATAAACAATCCGTGAAATCGCACACCATTGTAACCAGAGATTTCAATAACAACGGGTATTGTGATTTATTTGTAGCTTTTGCTTACCCATACCATTCTGCAGAGCATGATTCACTGCCCCCTGAAGAATCATTCATCCCATACCTCTTAATGCTTTTTAATCCTGAAACGGGTGAACTGGAGGATGCTTCCCACCTAATTGAAAACAATGTGGGGCAGCCCCACAGTCGGAAGGTTGTATCGGGAGATCTGAATAATAATGGAGTCTTGGACTTTGCCATCGTCGGTCACCCGACGGCCGATGGTGAGGATTATTCATACCTGGATATTGTGCTGTCAACCGAAAGCGGATGGAAACAGGTAAACCTGAATCAAGCCACCAGGGAATATGGCGACTACGAGAGCAGTTTTGAGTGGGGGTATTATCATGGGATGGCAATGGGTGATGTCAATAATAATGGCTTTCAGGATCTTGTAGTTTCAAATTGGACAAATGACCAGGGATTGATTACTTTTCTGAATAACAAGGACGGCACATTCAATAAATTTTATGGGATTGGCAATCCGGAAATAGAACACAGGCAATCATTTAACAATGAACTTTATGATGTAAACGGTAACGGGTGCCTGGATATAGTCATGTCAGGAGGTGGCGACTACGGGGCAATTATTCTTTACGGAAGCTGCGATGGATACTTTGGAGAAACCTATACCAAAGTGAATGTTACCAGTGACAGTTTGTTTGCTGATGCACTTTTTCAGCACTTTGTTTTCACGGATTTCAATAATAACGGTCTGCCCGATATGGTGGCAGCTGTTTCTAAACACGATTATTCAGACTGGAGATTTTTGTTTTTTGAAAACCAGGGATGGGAGGATGGAAAAGTTCATTTTTCAGACATTAGTGATCGTATTAATCCCGCATTGCTGGATCAGGATTTTTACTACGATTATGCCTCAAACAGCTGGGTAGACTTTTTTGCAGTGTATGATATCAATGGTAACGGGAGAAAAGACATCGTTATCCCTGCTTTTTTTGATATGTCGGGGAGTAGTGAATTCTTTGAAACACATGAAGTACCGGGCTATGCTCCAACTTTCTTTCTAATTAACGATGGCGATGGTTCCTATCATTATGCAAAATACCCGTTAACCAAGGAAATTAAAGAGGTAGAAACCCATCAAACCAATGACTCATTATACATTCATTTTGATCTTGAGGTGCTTGTTGATGCGTCGCACCATGAATGGTATAACCATGAAGTAATAGATTTCAGAGGTGAAATTAAGGACTTTCTGATTTATCACAGCAGTGAGCCGTTTGTTTACCGGGATGAAGATGGCGTTTCAAAAGCAGTTCTGAAAACCAATGTCCGAGAAGGGGAGGACTTTCCACATTTCATCAAGCCTATATCATCAGTCATGTTTAACCCTGAAAATGATACAACATATTTTCGGCTGACCTATAAAGATGAACATGGGATCGAGTTCCCATTGTCTCCATTGTTTATTCATTCGGAGCTTAATGTTGACGTGGAAGATTTTCAAAATCAAAATTTTGCACTCGAACAAAACTTTCCGAATCCTTTTCGTGGAAGCACACAAATTGAATTCTTGCTTCCGGTTTTTACCCATGTAAAACTGGAGGTATACACAACATTAGGGGAAAAGATTTCTTTATTGTTAGATCGGCAAATGGAAGCAGGTATTCATTCAGTATCGTTTAATGGTGATTCGCTCCCGGGCGGAGTTTATATTTACAGGTTAAGCACCCCTGGTTTTACACGGTCGCGATTGATGTACCTTTTGGAATAGAGGGATCCGCCAGCAGGGTTTAAATGACCAAACGTGACGGTCGCATACATTTCACCATTTCAAGATTCGATAAAGCAGTCGTTTCCTGTTTTTTCCTGTTTTGTGCGCGTCGTCGACGCTCATTTTTCAACCCTCTGAAAATTTAGCGACATCATTGGCCAATTCTCTGTTACTCCACCTCCCTGACACACCGGACACTCATCCCAAAATCCTTGCCGTAGCCAATCCTGTTTAAATCTCCGTGACCGGTTCTAATTTGCCAAATATGGGCAGCAGGTGACGCTGGAGAAAGCTCGCTTGAGGACCACCAGAAACCACTGGTTCCCATCTGTCCGTAGCTGCTGGTTCCACGCATGCCGCCCGGAAGACCTGCAAAGCCAAACTCATCAAATCCATGGTGTCCGGCTCCAAAGCTCCACCGGGGATGCACGGTGGTATCACAGTTGCCACCCAGAGGTGATTCGACCTGCCGGCAGGATCTGAGTGCATTGCCTGCTCCGTCAGGGTTATCCGATTCGTTTGGAAATCCCTGTGCGACAATATAATCAACCAATTGCTGCCAGTCATCATTACCCGGCACCCTCCAACCTTCAGGGCACAGGCCTCTTGAATCATCAACTGCGTACCAGTTGTATAGTTTGCCATAGGCATCGACCATTGCCTGTGAAGAATTTATGCCTTCAGCACTCCAGTGATCATGGTCATAAATCGCATAAGCTCCTTCCGTGGTGTTTCCCCAATCGGTATTGTTTAACCCCGTGGGGATATCATGACCATTCTGGTACCTGGTTACCCGAAGATTTTCCGCCATCCATTCCTGATCTCCAATGATAACGGTTTGATATTCATTGCCGTCAACATCAGTCAGTTTGTCAGATCCGGGTGTGGTGTCATCATCACTGCATCCGGCAATAAAAAGGCTTAATGCAATGACCGCTAGCTGGTAAGCAAAAGAGTTGATTGATTTTTTCATGGTGTTTTGGTTTTAATGTGGCAAGATTAATTAATAGATGTCAGGCATCAGGAAGTCGATAAAAACAGCTATTGTGACTGTAAACATACAAAAATCTCCATTTGCAAAAAAGATTTTCATTGTTTTTCTATTGCTTCAGATGTACCGGAAGATGGGCGTCGAGGTCGATGATGAATGGTTGAATTGCAGCGTGGAAATTGACATTAACCAAACCCCGTCAGCTCCATAAAGAAAAGATTCGCAACCCGTCATTCCTGAGCAGTATGGCCTTCCCCGGTTAACCCCAATCAATCCGGCGGGAAGAAAAATTACAACGGCAGATTACCGTGTTTTTTGGCCGGCGTTACCTCTCTTTTGTTCTCGGTCATTTCAAGGGCCTGTATCAGTTTCAGCCGGGTGCTGTCGGGCCGGATCACTTCGTCAA
>SLLW01000337.1 GCA_007133875.1 Balneolales bacterium
GCCGGTCACTTCTCTTCGGCACCTTTAAGGCGACGCGGATTGACGGTAAAGACCGCATTTTCGACGTGACGGACCACATTCGAGGCGGTACTTCCGAGTCGGAGGTACTCCAGTCCGGTGCGGCCGATCGTAGCCATCACAATCAAATTATACGCTTCTTTCCGGGCAAACTTGGTGATTTTTTCATGGATGGACTTTTTGGTTGACAGCACATCGGTTCCAATCTGGTCCCGCATATCACTAAAACGATCATCCACCAGCTCCTGCATCTGCTTTTTCTTGGTATCGATAGCTGCCTGAATCTGAGGGATGCTGCCGAACTGTTCAAAACTGACCACATGGATGATATCCATGTGAGCACCTGTTGCCGAAGCAATACTCCGCGCAAATGGAACGGCTTTGAGTGAGTAATCGGAAAAGTCTGTGGTGAGCAGGATTTTCTTTATGGGTTTTACCTGGGATGCTTCCTCGACCACAACTACAGGTACCGGGGCAAAACGAATGACTTTTTCGGCGACGGATCCCATAATCAGCCGGGTAAAGCCGGTCCGCCCGTGGGTAGTCATCACAATCAGGTCAAAGTTTCGCGCAGCATCGATGATAGCTTCGGCTGGATTTCCGGACCGGACCATTCCATGATTCAAATATGCTTTATCGACCCGTTTGGAGGCTTCTTTGTCCAGTTTTTCCACCAGTTTTTTTTCAAGCTGTTCGCTTGTGTCTGCGAATTTTCCGGTGGAAGGGCTGACAGGCTCTCCAATATCACTTAAGGAGATATAGGAGTGGAATGGAGTGATCGCACCGTCGAAAGCTTCGGCGAAAGCTGTTGCCGCTTCGAGTGCCTTGAAGCTGAGTTCGGAGAAATCGATAGGTACTAATATGTTTGAGTTCTTCATTGATTTAACCATTTAAAGCGTGAAAAGGTGTAATAAAATTTTTAAAGCCGGAATTCACGGAACCAGGCAATGTCATGGAGTTGACGCCGGTTTAATACTCATCACCGGTGTTTTAACATGTCGCATAACGCTGGAAGCCGTGCTGCCGAGCATCATATAATCGAGCCCGGTCCGGCCGATCGTTGACATTACAACCAGATTATATGGCCGGGATTTTGTCAACCGCGCAATTTCTTCATGAACGGCTCTGTCGGAAAAGATGACCTCGGTAGTGACCTGTCCCTTAAGGTCTCCGAGATACTTTACCGATAGTTCTTTGAGTTTGGTTTTACGCTCTTCACTGTCGTGTTGCGCCTGGGCAAGGGTATCAAACTGTTCATAGCTGACAATATGAATGAGGTCGATATCTGCTCCGGTTACCTCGGCAAATGCAGCAGCTGGTTCAAATGCGTAGATCGAGTTGTCAGAGAAATCGGTTGTCAGCAGTATACGCTGCAGCGGTATCAGACGGCTCTCTTCCTCCAATACAAGGACCGGCTGGTCACAGGTACGCAATACTTTTTCACAAATGGATCCGAGGATAAGCCGTGAAAATCCGGTACGGCCATGACTGCTCATTACAATGAGGTCAAAATCCTTACCGGTTTCACAAATTGCACGTGCTGCATTACCGATTTTGACCAGTGGCTCCCCCCTGTATGCCTCATCAAGGTGTTTGTTTGCCAGATCCTCAAGTTGTTGGTAAAGTGATCGTTCCAGTGTCCGTAAATCCGCTTCCGGGCTTGTCTCTCCCATATAGTAAAAACCGTCAAGTTCATTGACCTGCATATACGCATGAAACAGATGCACTTTTCCGTCAAACATCTTTGCAATGGCCAGAGCCGCCGGAATGGCGAGCAGGCTGAGATCCGAGAAATCGGTGGGAACGAGAATCCGGGCATGTTTCATGTGTTTAAAAATTTAAATTAAGCAGACACATGCAATTCCATGACCGGGTTTAATCATGCGCCTGTGTGTCCTGACGCCAGACCGGTCATGTTCATTTCATATGATCCTCCATGGAATGTAGGTGTACCTAAAATGTAGGTATTCCAATCGATTCTGACAAGAAGATCCGGAGAGTACTTAAAAATTCAGACCGATTTTAAACTCGTAGAGTATCGCGTGGTTATTGCTTCCGGAAAGGATCATTTCTATCGGACCAATAAGGGTATTCCAGCCAAGAATGGCCGCCCATCCCCAGCGCGGGGCCTCGTCAAATACCGAAAGGTCCAGTTTCTGATACCGGTCACCAATATTCATTCCGGGAGTGAAAAAAAAATTCCGGTAAAAACGATATTGAGCTGCCATGCGGAGAGTGAGTAAGTTATTCCCCGCCAATGCGTCTTTGGGATATCCCCAGAAAGACTCATCTCCACCAGCATAAAACCGGTAATGAAGGGGGGGCGTACCGCCGAAAATATGTCCACCCCGTAATTTGTAATAAAATGTAAGATTGTTTGAAAGGGGATGATATGTCCTCAAAGCCCCGGAAATTCGGCCAAATGAGACATCATTGGGAAGAAATGCCGGTACGAGGTCGGCCCGGGCAAGAATATACTGGCCACGGGTCGGCAGGCTGGAACGGTTGAGATTATCAAATTCAATCTCACCGACCAGGTTGTGCATCGTATTCCAGTTCAGAGGAACTTCCAGGTCTCCGGTGCTCTCGGTCAGGTTGAAATGTTCCAGCCGGTAGCCGAACCCTGCACGTACCACCGAAGCATAAAGCGGGCCAATCAAGCCTTCTGTGTAGAGGATATCGGTTCGCAGACTAGCCTGCCTGCGGTCACCTTCATAAATGTCGAATTTGCGTTCACGGAAACCGGCCAATCCGTAAAAGGAGAGCCGGGGCTCCATACCGATGTAATTGAAATACTCTCCTTCAAACATGAATTCATGTCCAACACGGAAATTTACACGTCCGCTGCTGGCCGGAAATATGAGATTTCGGAAGGAGGCATTGAAAAGCAGTGAGGGCCCGGTGAGGCTATTGTGGTGAATCCCTGTCTGAATGATATTTGCGGTTTGCTCATCAAGATGGATGGTCAGGTCGGCTGCATCATCATCCCATGAGAGTCGATAGGAGACCTTGTTGAAACGTTTCATACCATACAGGCGGAGCAGGCCTTCGTTCAGCTCCTCCTTGCCGACGGTAGTGTTTTCTTCAAATTGCAATTTGGTGCGGATATGGTCTTCCGGGATTGTTTTGAGGCCTTCGAAACGGATGGAACGCACCGGAATTTCATCAGCTGGCTGAAATGCTTTGATTGGCTCCCTGTCGGGTCCACGCACATTGTTCAGACTGTCGGCAAGTGTTTGTATTTCATCTATCCGGGCTCTTGCTGCATCTTCCCCCGCCTGAATAATTGCTGCTACATCCCCGAAACTTAGTGTTGTATAGCTTCTCAGGTCCGGCTGAATGAAAAAATCAGCTTTTTTGCTCTGCTCTAGCATAGATGTTCTCATCCCGACAGCGATAGTCTGTGTGAGGATGTCCGGCAGGGACCGCAGCTCGTCGGCGGGCCTGAGATCGGAACTGGAGTTGACGGCAATAACAAAATCAGCTCCCAGATTAATGGCTTCGTCTACCGGAAGGTTGTTTAAAACTCCGCCATCCACCAGGTATTTGTCGTTGACCCAGACGGGATCAAAGACCGATGGAATGGACATGCTTGCCCGGATGGCGTCGGGAAGAAATCCGCTGTCCATCACAACCGGTTCTCCGGTTTCCAGATCGGTTGCCATGCAGACAAACGGTCGGGGCAATTTCCGGAAATCATCGACATCGTGGTACGGCCAGGTTAGCCGGGCCAGTAAATTGAAGATATAGTTACCGGATACCAGGCCGGTCGGCAGTTCCACTCTCCGGTTTTCTACCGGAAAGGTAAGCAGAAAACGGCCGTCGTAACGTTTTTCCTCCATGGGAAGATGCCGCCGGTAAATCGGTTCCTCAAACAGGGTGCGCCAATCGGTATTCCGGATTTCCTGTTCTATGAGCGCCGGGGTGTATCCGATTGCATACAGGGCTCCGATGATGGCACCCATACTGGTGCCGCTGACGACATCCACGGGTATACCCGCCTCCTCAAACACCTTGAGGACACCAATATGGGCAAGGCCTGCCGCACCTCCACCGCTCAGGGCCAGTCCGACCACAAAATCATCGTCATCCGGATCGTGAACAGCACCTGGCGTAACAGATACGGCACGCTCCAAACCACGTGATTCTGCCGCCCATGGGGCAATGAATACCGCCTCCATCAGCAAACACAAAATAGTGAGCTGTTTCATAGTTGAAGCGCTGGAATGCCGGATGCGGATCGCCGATCTATTTGACTACCCAGGTCTCCTCGCCGGAAAGCAGTTCGTCCAGATCGGTTTCGCCGTGTTTCTCTTTTGAATCATTAATCTGCTTGTGCAGAAGCTCTTCGTAGGTGGCCCGCTCTTCGGCCAGCAGCACTCCGAATGGCCGGGGCAGGTTCTCCTCACGGGTATTGTCGTCAAACATGGAGGTCAGCAGCCACGCTTTGTTCCGGTCTGTTTCATCGTGAATCCAGAGATCGTCGGCTGACCACTCTTCTTTCTCCATGTCGACCACCTGAGGGTGGTATCCATCCAGACGGA
>SLLW01000310.1 GCA_007133875.1 Balneolales bacterium
AAGCATTAAAATATGCCAACCAATATGGTGGTGGAATTGATATTTTTGCGAGAACAGGGAAAGGTCGTGCTACATATTTGACAGTTATTGAAGTGAAAGATGAGAATAATTCTAAAGAACCACCCGAAGATGCCCTTAAACAAGCCATTCAATATGCAGTATTTATTCGTGAACTTTTACGATCGGATTGTGGTGGGAGCTGGTATAAAATATTTGGTTTTAGTGGTGCAATCCCCAGAAATCTAACAATTCGTGCTGTTTGTGCCATGCCCGATGATTTTATAGATAAATCATTTGCAAAACAGGCTTGTTTAATCGGAAATGATAAAATTGAATGTCACTATTTATATTTCAAATATGATGGGAAACAATTAAGTGATTTTCAAACCTCTTTATAAAAATGTAGGGGCAGTGTACTTGCTAACGTAAGTTGAAAAAACAGCACTTAAACTTTTTCAATTGACTTGAAACCAGATTATCTCATATTCCAGACCCAAACGAGCCAGGAAAACATAAAAGAATTGTTGAGCTTAGTAGTGTCTCTGAGTCTCTGAGGAACCCTAAACCAAAAAATTATTTGATTTGAATTACAGAATTGTCAGCCTGTGACACTGGCTCTACTTGCTCCGCTACAGGTGACGCCGTTTGGGCGCTATATATACATTATTCACAGCCTGTAATAAATCATACGCTCATAATCTCCCCATCATTTACCGATTTTGAAACCAGTATTGAAACAGATTCAACTGATGATGATCCAAACACGTCATACGCTTATTATTCTATTTCGGGGATAGTGATTGAAAGAAAATAGTTGCTTAAGTGTGATGGTCTATTGTATTCGTGAATATCCACTTTAGCTATTACTAGAATAAAAAAAGCAATCTTAAATTAATATATTATGACCGAAGTAAACCCATTTGATGCAGCTGTCTATGACAGTATCCGCAAAACCATCAACCGTTTTAGAGAACGACCTTTGTTTTATTTTACTGAAGCAGGCCTGCACAGTAGCCTGCAAAGCGACTTACTCCAGAATAATAGTAAATTATTAACAGCAACCACTGCTAATGGATTTCCAGTTTCTCTTGTTCACCTTGAGTATCCAACAAATTTTCGATATCGGAAAAGTCAGCTTCTAAGTGGGTATAATTTATCATTATTAAATGATAAAAAACATCCAACATCCCTGAATCAGAAAGCCAGACATGGCGATAGAGGAAACTATGATTTGGCAATCCTCAACAGTGAGTTTGTAAAATATGATCATAGCCATTTGGAGGATCGAAATAAACGGAAAAGCGATTTAGAAAAGAAGCAGCAAGCAGAAGCATTGCACATAATCAATAAAGATAATACCAAGGCAATTAAGCGATTAAAAGACGAGACTTATAACTCAGAATCAGGCAAACAGACTTTACCGAGCAGGTTTCAGCGTGAAGTGTGCTATGCAATCGAATTTAAATATATCCATCCTCATAATGCAAGGAATAAGAACATGCTAGATGAAATCAAAAAAGATAATGAGAAACTCAAATTGGCATATTATCATAGTCATGGATTCATCAGACCTATCAATCTCGTTTTTTGTTCCTCAGTTGGCCTGAAGCGAAGAGATCGTCAATCAACTATTGTAGATCGAATTGAAACCTACCTTAAAGGAGAGGATAAACAACACCCTGTCCCGGATCATGTGCTCAATATTTATATTCATTCTTTTGTCAGCATGAATAAGAAACAAACACCCAAACCCATTGCATTTTGTTCAAAACCTGGGGGTTGGGTAACTGAATTATGCAAGACACTAAAAGTAGATCTGAAGCCTTAAATATGGATGTTTTATAAATGAGTTTGCTATAAAACAAACCAAATTATCATCATATCAGTAGGACTTCGTGGGATAATAAAAATCATCGAAATAATTTAAAAATATCTTCACTGCGTCACCGGTTGACGTAGTCCGTCCATATCTTTCCCCAAAAGGGTTAAATATGGCGCAAGACATCAAAATAAAAATCCTGGATAGCATTGGGAAAGTATATGAAGTTTCTAAGGATTGCAGGCTTGAAGGTCAGTATCTTAAGAAAATTGAAAATGAACTATCTTTTCTTTCGACCTACTTCAGAACCACAAATAATCAGGCTTTTTTCATTGCCCTGGTGTTCGCCTTGAATTACAAAGGGGACTCGGTTGACTTGAATGACCTGATTGATTATCTGAATTGCAATCCCATGGCAATTCTAAAACATAGTGATGACCTGGAACATTTATATGCCAGGGGAGTTTTTAACAAGAAAAAGTCTCGCCACAGAATTAACCTCTCTGGAGCAAATGATCAGTTTACCATTAATGATAAAATTTCGGAAGCCATCCTGAAAAACAAACCCATGCCAGATTTTCGGCAGGAAAAGATGACTGACTTTCTTTTGTTTCTTCAAAAACTCTCTGAACTGGTGCAGCAAAGAAATGAGCAAGAGATTGCGACCTTCGATCTGTTTTCCCAAACTGATGACTTATTATCAAGGAATGGGCACTTCCCGCTGATCAAGAAAATAGACGCCCTGAAACTGGGAACCGAAAACTCGTTGATTTACCTGTATCTGCTTTGGCAAACATTACTGGGCAATGGATCGACAGACATTGGTATAACAGTTAGTTCCATTTTTGACAAACCCACGAAGCAGGTAAGTCGTATGCAAAAGTTTCTGACAGGTGACCATTTCCTGATAAAGAATAAATTGATTGAAATTGTTGTGTCTGGATTTTTCAATGATGCCGAAATGAAATTATCAAACCGCTCGATTGATCTTATAAATGATTGTGGGATTAAGCTTTTCATTAACATGCAAAAAAATGACAACGTCATAAAGCCAACTGACATCCAGGAAAGAAAACTCTACTTCAGCGAGGCTGAAATGGATCAACTGTTTTTATTGAAGGAATTAATGCACGAACAGAAACTACAAGAAACCCAACAACGTTTGGCGAAGAAAAGCCTGGCAACAGGAATAACGGTTTTGTTGCACGGTGCACCTGGAACAGGAAAAACAGAGATTGTGAAACAAATAGGAAGAGAGTCCAACAGAGCGTTAATGAAGGTTGAGATCAGTCAATCAAAATCAGCGTGGTTTGGTGAAAGCGAAAAAATCATCAAAACAATTTTTGCCGAGTACAAATCTTTTGCGGCTGAATGCGAACGGACCCCTGTTTTGTTTTTCAATGAAGCGGATGCGATTTTTTCAAAAAGAAGGGAAATTGGCAACTATAGTGTTGCACAGACAGAAAACGCCATTCAAAACATAATATTGGAGGAGCTTGAAAATTTTGATGGCATTCTAATTGCCACGACAAACCTGACAAACAACCTTGATAATGCCTTTGAAAGAAGGTTCCTGTTTAAGATCCGATTCCAAAAACCAAATCATGTAATCAGGGCTAAAATCTGGAAGTCAAAGTTGCCATTCCTAAAGAGCGAGGACTGCATGGCAATGGCTGAAAAATATGATTTCTCAGGTGGTCAGATCGACAACGTCATTCGCAAAAGTGAAATTCGCGAGGTCATCCGTGGAGAAAAAGTAAAACCAGCGGATTTAATCACGTTTTGTAATGAAGAAGTATTGGCAGAAAAGAGGTCCAAAATGGGCTTTGTCATAAAATAAAACCATAATAAATACAAATAATTATCATAGGTTTACATAAAACAATTTTATTCATCAAAAAATGCAATAATGAGATCTTACAACGAAAAACAAACAATCGCCACATTACAAAATGAACTGGGAAGCATTGAGACACTCTACAATTCAAAATGTGTGAATTGGACTGGTCGCACCAACGACACGAATGAGCCTTACAGCGAGGTAATTGCGAATGAACTCCTTCGAAACTTGAAGGCGTTCGACAACATCCAATCCATTTCCAGGAAAAGTCCCTATTACACGGAAAATCATAGTGAAATAGAAATGGCTATCTCTAAAAGCAACCGGAACGAGGAAATGTTTGCAAAGCGTTTGACAGGGCTTTCATTGGATGAGCTTGGGTATGCCATGGACTACCAGGTGCCGTTAAAAGATACAAGGGCCAACAAAGGCGTTGGAAAGATTGATTTGATTTCCTTTAACAAGACAAACAACACCTTGTACCTGATTGAGTTAAAACACAAAAAAAACAATGAAACGCTTCTTAGGGCCAGTCTTGAGAGTTACACATATTATCGTATCATCGACCAGATAAAGTTGCTTGCTGACTATAAGAGCCTTTTAGAAAAGACTTCTAGTCATGTCGATATGAATAAAATATCTGTAAAACCAGCTGTATTGCTTATTCCTCCCTGCAGAGCAAATGATGAGCTAGAAGAATTATTTTCCACAGAAAGACCCAAGCAAAAAGCCCTGGCACTGGCACTTGGCATCAAATTTTTTACACTTGATTTGGCTACCTATGAAACTGAGCTTTAAAATCCATCGTGGCACCAGGGAAATTGGTGGTTCTTGTGTTGAGATCTGGACCGAAAACAGCAGGATCCTGATCGATTTTGGCATACCGCTGGTAGATTCAAATGG
>SLLW01000354.1 GCA_007133875.1 Balneolales bacterium
GCCGGAAAAATGAAGGCGCAAAATATTCTGGAGATGGATGATTTCCCCCGGTTCAATACCGCTTCACCCGACAAAATCCGGCTGTTTTCGGCGGACAATACACGTATAGATTCGCTGCACTATCAACCGTCTGACTGGGGTGGTTTTGAAGTGGCCCTGGAACGAAAGTCGCCCGTTGTTTCAAGCTGGTTACAACGCAACTGGGCGGAATCAACAGCTCCTGGCGGTGGCACACCCGGATATCCCAATACCGTCCGGCCTCCGGATTCCCAACCGTATGTGACCGGATTCAACTATGCCAATGCCGATACACTGCTGGTATCAATCAACCGGGGCGCCGACACAATTTCGACAAAGACCCCGGGTAATGTGAGACTAATACAAAAAGAAACACATGAAACGGTTTCTTGGGAGATGGTGTCAACGATTCATGAGAAAATCCGGCTGGTACCATCGAAACCGTTGCAGCATGAGAAAGCATATCAGCTCCAACTGTCAGGAGTTCGGGATATTTTCGGTAATGTGATGCCCGATACGGTGTTCTCCTTTCGTTTTTATGAAACATCCCTTGCGGAGCCGGCTGATATTGTCATTAATGAAATACTATACCGGCCGGATCATCAATTCAATCGCCGATTCATAGAATTACACAACCGCAGCAAAGGTGTCTTCGATCTGCGGGGATGGCAAATCGAACGTTCCCTCGGAGGTCCGGCACAGATCTCTTCCATGCACAATGGAACTCCGCTCTATCTTACCCCGGGGGAAAAAGCCGTAATCTCGGAACCCGGACTCCAAACTTCCGGTACAGGTCATCTCCATCTTATTTTGGAAAACTTTCCTGCATTTTCCCGATTCGGTGACAGTGTCGTACTCCGAACACCAGACGGAGTAACTGTTGACAGTCTCAGTTATCATCCGGATTGGGGTGGAAACCGCGACGGGATCTCGCTCGAGCGGCTGGATCCTGATGGAGCAACCCTTGATCCTGCAAACTGGCGGGAACATCCGGACAGCCACTCGGCGGGCATCCGGAATTATCACTATGAGAAAAATCCTGAACGGCCAATGGCCGTATATGCCGCACTTCAACAGAATGGATTAATCCGTATCGTATTCAATCGTTTTGTCCGGCGAGAAAGCCTGATCCGAATTTCACTTGATGAAAATAAACTGATTTTAGCCACTGCTTATGATCCCGAACAAAGGGCAGCATCCGGGAATACGAAAACTGTTGATGGCTACGGAACAGAAATCGATAATATACCGGATGAAGCGGCTTCGTTTCTGTTTCAGGCCGGAAAAACTGTCGGAAGGAGCTACAAAGAGGTGACCATTCATGGAGTAAGAGATGTGGCCGGACGAGAGGGTGACATCCATACCGTTCCTTTGGCATTCCGACCCGGGACTGGCGATATGGTTATCAACGAAATCATGTATCAACCTCATGCGGAAAGGTATAGCAGTATGCCGGATCAGGGGGAATATGTGGAACTGTACAACCGTTCAGGGATTGCGCTGCAGCTGGATGGTATGTATCTGCATGACAGGCCCGATAAAAACGGGGAAGTACAGGCCCTGATTCCGATTGGAACAACTGAGAAATTTTTACAACCTGACGAATATGCCGTTATTTATGCGGATACCAGCCACAATTTTAATGAGTCGAGGATATATCACGCATTTTCGATACCGGATGATTACGAGCCCGGTTTCTATCGGGTTGACCGGCTGACACTGGGTTTATCAACACAGGGTGACGATCTCTATCTGGCAGCTGCATCCGGTACTGTTGTGGACTCCCTTGCGTATCATCCCACATGGCACAACCCTGCCATTGTTGATGAACGGGGTATCAGCCTGGAACGGATTCTACCTGAAGGATCGTCCGGTGACAAAACCAACTGGAGCTCCAGTACCGCTGTTAATGGTGGAACACCCGGAACCAGGAACTCGGTATCGGCTCCGGAAAAAACCATCGGGGAATCGGGTGTCACACTCACGCCTAATCCGTTCTCACCAAATGGCGACGGAAACCGTGATCATCTGATCATAGATTATTATCTTGATCGTCCCGATTATCATATACGCGTTCGTATTTATGATCGCAGCGGCCGGTTGGTTCGAACGCTGGCAGATGGGTTGAGAGCGGGGCGATCGGGAAAGCTGATCTGGGACGGACGATCTGACCGCAGTGTCTTAAACCGGGTTGGGGTGTATATCATCCATTTCGAGGCTGTAAATGGAATTACCGGTGAGAAGAGGGTTTACCGGGAAATAGCTGTTCTCGCCAGGCCTTTTTAAATACCATAATTGAAAGCGATAACCAAAAAAGGAAAGTCACTCTTTGCAATGTTATAAGAAGTTGCTATTCTGTGGGATCATTATTGACACGGCCACTCACATTGAATGACACCCTCAAAAGAATCTCCAATTGGCATATTTGATTCAGGGATTGGCGGACTCACGGTAGTAAAGTCCGTCATGAAAGCGTTACCTGATGAGCACATCATCTACTTTGGTGACACTGCCCGGGTTCCATACGGAATCAAGTCTGCTGACACAATCCGCCAATATGCGTTGCAAATTACCGACTTCCTTCTGAAGAAGGATGTAAAAATTATTTTGATTGCCTGTAATTCAGTGGCATCAACGGCCAGTAAGGAGATCAAGGAACGGTGCAAAAAGATCCCTGTACTGGATGTAATTGATGCCGGCACACGAGCCGCTGTATCCCAATCCAGCGGAAGAAGCAACATCGGCGTGATCGGAACTCTTGCAACTATCGGATCAGGAACCTACGAGCAAGCGCTCCGGAACCTGAACAAAGATATCCAGGTTTATTCGCGCCCTTGCCCGCTACTCGTTCCTCTGGCAGAAGAGGGATGGACCGATAACCACATCGCAATGGATGTCCTCAAATTATATTTGTCAAACTTTAAAGAAAAAGGGCTGGAATCCATAATCCTTGGGTGCACCCACTACCCGCTCTTCAAAGAGGGTATCGCCCGGATTCTTGGTGACGAACTTACCATCATAGATTCTGCTGATTCGATTGCTGAAATGACACGGGATCACCTTATAAGCCAGAAAAAACAGAATACTGCGTCTGGGAATGGCACTTTTGAGTGCTATGTCAGTGACAAGCCGCAACGGTTCAAAGCACTGGCGGAACGGTTTCTCGGGCAGAAACTGAATCGGGTAGAGATCGTGAACCTGAAAACATGAACCTGAATGGTCATTCATTGCGGTCCTGCAATCCCTGCGGTATGACATCCCGGAAGTTTGTAATCATGCACATCTGACAATAGTATTATTTTTTGGAAAGGTGGGCTATTACAATCGCTGCTGCGACCGAGGCGTTCAGGCTTTCGACATTATTGGCTGCATTTCCTGCCCGCCCTTCCAATTGGCCTGAGTTGCTGCCCGGCACTCCGTCGATACGAACCAGGTCATGCCCCTGTTCCCGGACCTCCGTGGCAATGCCATTGGCTTCGTTACCGACTACAATAATTTGCCTGTCAGATAACGATAATTCCCGCCACGATTTTGACCCTGGACCCGCATCAAGCAAATGGATACGCCATCCGTTTTCAGCTGCCAATGTGAGAAAATCCGGTAGTTCGGCCTCCAGCCAGGGAAGCACTCCGGTAGCGCCTGCGGTACTCCGCACTACTTTCGGGTGAAACAGATCCACCGTTCCGGGTGATACCACAATACCCATCAAACCAAACCAAACGGCCGTACGAATCATGGTTCCGAGATTCCCGGGATCCTGAATCCGGTCAAGCACCAGCAGGGTTCCTTTCCCGCCAACAAGATTCCCGGAAGATGCCTGCCCCGGAATCCGGCAAACGGCCATCACTCCCTGAGCCGAATCGGTGTCGGAAAGTTGGCGAAACACCGTGGATGAAACAGCGTAAAGCGGGAAATCTCTGGTTTTCTCGGCTATGATGGCACCCATTGTCGCACGCTCCTCACCGGCTGATCCATCGAACCCGTCAGAGGATGAAGCATCGGAGTTTCTCGCTTTCAATTCGGCTTCAATAACACCCTCATCCAGAATCAGCGACACCGGTTGAAGAACACGATTATCGATAACCTGTCGGACCGCTCTCAGACCTTCCACAATAAACAGTCCCTGCCCATGCCGTCCGCTGCGCTTCTGCAGCAGACGCAGCTCTTTCAACTGTTTTCGGGACATACGATCCGGAGTTATCATAACACCAAGTATAGCAATTTTTGCAGATCGTAATAAAAGCTATTTTATTACGATGAATGATGCGTCCTTCATCTGGCCCCGGGACATCAACTCTGAACCAATTTGTCATAACTGATCTAACGCGTGTCCAAATACAAGATACAACAACCCCCGGCTGTCCGGGGATTTTTGCGGGACATCTTTCTGGCACCGGTGGCTGCCATGTTGTTTCTTGTGACATGCAGTACATCCCATTCAACGGGTCTGGCAAAATATTTGACAGAGTCCGCGGGAGTGGCAGGACCCGCGGGAGTGGCAAAGTCAGCAGAAGGGGCAGATTCAGCAGGATTGGCAA
>SLLW01000250.1 GCA_007133875.1 Balneolales bacterium
AACTGGCTGGAGCAGCATATGGAACGGTATGAGGGGACGGTCATCGCGATCACTCACGACCGCTATTTCCTGGATAATGTGGCGGGATGGATACTGGAACTCGATCATGGCGAAGGCATTCCCTACGAGGGGAACTACTCCGGATGGCTCGAACAGAAACGCAAACGGCTGGATGTGGAGAAACAACAGAACAGCCGGCTCCAGCGGACCATTGACCGGGAGATGGAGTGGATCCAGACCAATCCCAAAGGCCGGCAGACCCGTAACAAGGCGCGTATCACCGCCTACGAAGAACTGCTGTCTGCCAAAGAACAGGAGAAAAAACGGGAAGAGCTTGAAATTTTTATCCCGCCCGGGCCGCGGCTTGGTGACAAGGTGATCAAAGCGCACAATGTCTCCAAAGGATTCGGTGATCGTCTGCTTTTTGAAAATATGGAGTTTGACCTTCCCGCCGGTGGTATTGTGGGGGTTATCGGTCCGAATGGAGCGGGAAAAACAACCCTGTTCCGCATGATTACCGGCCAGGAGCAACCCGATACCGGTACTTTTGAAATCGGCGAAACCGTCAAAATCGGATATGCCGATCAGGCCCGACCGCTCGATCCGTCAAAATCGATCTGGCAGGAGATATCCGACGGGAAAGACACCGTTCAGCTTGGGTCCAAAGAGATCAATTCACGTGCTTATGTTGCACGATTTAACTTCAGCGGCGGAGACCAGCAGAAAAAGACCTCAGAGCTTTCCGGCGGTGAGCGAAACCGCGTCCATCTTGCCAAAACACTAAAAGAGGAGGCCAATCTTCTGCTGCTTGATGAGCCGACCAATGATCTCGACGTGCAGACACTCAGGGCGCTTGAGGAGGCACTGGTGAACTTTGCGGGTTGTGTGGTCGTTATTTCTCACGATCGCTGGTTTCTCGACCGGGTCGCCACCCATATGCTCGCATTTGAGGGCGACAGCGAGGTACGATGGTTCGAAGGCAACTACCGGGAATACCAGGAGTACCGCCGTGACGTTCTGGGCATTGACGACCAACCCAAACGCATCCATTATAAAAAGCTGAAACGGGATTAATCCTCAGCACGAAGTGTATGGCCAGAGATTTCCTCATACCGGAACTATATCAGTCCGAAATCATCAAAACCGTAAAAAATGCCCGGCAGATTCTGGATCCGCGCAAAAAGGATCGGAAGGCCAGCGTATTGGATCTGGGGCCGGTCCGTTTTCTAATTCCCCGTCATTTCGGATTCTGTTACGGAGTCGAAAACGCCATTGACATCGCCTACCGGACCGTAGAACAACATCCGGACAAAAACATCTACCTGCTCAGTGAAATGATTCACAACCCAACGGTCAACAAGGACCTGGAGGCACGGGGTGTTCGCTTTCTATTTGACACCGACGGTACCGAGCGGATTCCCGTCAGCTCACTGCATCCCGATGATATCGTGATTGTACCGGCATTCGGAACCACCGTTGAAATGCAGCAAAAACTTGAACAGCAAGGCATTGATCCCTATCAGTATGACACTACCTGTCCGTTTGTCATCAAAGTCTGGAACCGCGGCAAGCAGCTTGGCAAAAAAGGGTACTCGCTGGTTATCCACGGCAAACATCGCCACGAAGAGACCCGCGCCACCTTTTCCCACAGCTCCGGGCAGGCACCCTGTGTTGTCGTCTTGAATCCGGAAGAGGCACATATCCTGGCTGATATCCTACTTGAAAGGCGGCCGCTTTCGGATTTTGATACGTACTTTGGAATGAAATGTACCGAGGGGTTTCATCCGCTAGAGGATATGAAGCGGTTCGGGGTCATCAATCAGACCACCATGCTCGCTTCGGAAACCCGGGAGGTGATGGAGATACTGAAGCGGGCTGTTGTGCAGAAACAGGGTGAGGCTGATGTCGAGATGCATTTTGCCGACACCTCCGATACCCTCTGTTATGCCACCAACGAAAACCAGGCGGCAACGTATGCCCTGCTGGAAGAACAGGCCGATCTGGCGTTGGTTGTGGGGGGGTATAACTCATCCAACACGATGCACCTTGTGGAATTGCTCGAAGAGCGTTTCCCGACATATCATATCCGGGATGCGTCCGAAATCAAATCACAACGGGAGATCCATCATTTTAACCAGTGGAAAAAAGAGGTGCTGAAAACGATGACCTGGATGCCGAAAACCAATGGGCCAATGACGATTGCGCTTACATCGGGGGCTTCCTGTCCGGATGCGCTGGTTGATGAAGTGCTGCTTAAGGTCGCGTCCTATTTTGAAGCGTGCATACCGGTGGAAGAGGCGCTTGCACCCTTTCGGGAAGAATCCTGAGTACAAACGGGCATGGGCCGGCACCGGCAACTCTGCCCGGCAATCCCAATCAAAGGTGATCATCAACAGCCCTAATCTTCTATTACCCGAAAATAGGAGACTCTTCTCGGTTGAATGGAACGCAATCTCAGATCCAGATCATCGGTTACGGGCTCGATTACAGGTTCAAGATATCCGGTTGTATCATGTTCAATTTCGCGGTAGTCCACATAGGCGACATACGGAACCATCTCCTGAGCTTCGCTGTAATATTCGATCGGCACATCATAACGGATCGTGAGCACGGATGGATTGAAACGTATCTGCCATCCATCAGGAACATTGCGGGCTCTTACATTGACCCGGATCTCCCCTTCGGTAAGCTCGGTCACATCAAATGATACCGTAACTTCAGAAACATCCATTGAAACCAATCCCCGGGAATCTGCCAACCGGACGTTCTCTTCCACCTGTTCCTGCACATTTCTAAGACGCAAAGCATCTGTCGGCCAGCTCTGCAACGTATCCAGAACCGATTCCGCTCCGGTAACAGTGACGCTGTCGGGGTCGACCTGGACACTGCCGAAAACTTCAAACCGGTTCGCAAAGCGGACATCCATCTCAGGAACAACCGGTACCCTTTTTGAAGTTTTTGCTTCGACTTCGATAGAAACAGTGGAGGGTTCCACTTTCTGTAACACCAGGTCAGGATGGGTTGCAAAGTGCTGCTGGATTATATCCGCGATATTAACGGTACCGTCATCAAATGGAATGATAATTTCCGGCGGATTCCTGTACAAAGAAAAGAGATTCCATCCTTCTCCGCTGACGCCGATTTCCGCGTATTCCGGAGGGATTTCTGAAAAAGCCATCTCCTCACTGTAGCCGACTACCTCCAGCGGTATTTCCATAGTGATATTGTACTCCCGGCCGAGATTGACCAAAAACCAAAGTGAGAGGGCGATCAGACATCCAACCAAAAAAACGATCACAATCTCTCCTTTATGGAAGTAGGTCGTCTCACTGTCGGATATTTTGAAGAACCGGATAAACCAGTTTCCGGATTTTTTTATGTCAGCCATTTTTGATTGATTCGTGCTTTACCAAAGTACAAAATGTTCCATTCCCGACTATCAAAAAAAGTGATCTTTGATTCCAATAAACGATCATGATTTTCAGCTATGATTTTACAATGATTTCACGGATGATCTCCTCTTTCACTGCTTTGTTGAGTGTTTTTGCGATTTGATACCGCTGCATATGAATTTCGTGGCGCCAGGAAGGATCCGGTACGCGGACAATCAGCCGGCTACCCTGGAATTTCATGTCCCGAACCTGTTCCCGGATGGAAGCGCCGATCTTTTCAGGCCACATTGCCAGGATCATGCCCCGTTTAAGGGCCACCCGGTGGGGATAATCCTCGATAAAATCATCCACCAATTCTTTCAGCTGCCTGGGTTGTTTTCGACGATAAGCCATTTGCCGGTTCAGGTTTTGGTTGTAATTTTGCCATCACGTACATCGTGTTCCAATATACGTGAATCCGTACGGCTCGAAAATCCTGATATTTTATCGGCGTGTGCCGCTGTTATAAACGATTGACCGGGATGCTGCAACAGCATATTCATCACCGTATCGGTCTTCTGCGGGTCCAGATCGCCAAACACATCATCCAGCAAAAAAACGGGCAGGTCATCGAGAGCCTCGCTGTAAAAATAGAGCTGTGCCATTTTTAAGGCCAGTGCGAAAATACGATGCTGGCCTTGTGATCCAAATTTGCGAAGCTCCATATCGTCGAGAAAAAAAATAAGATCATCCCGGTGCGGGCCGTATAGTGTCTGCTGCCGTTCGCGTTCCCGGAGAGACACATCTCCGATTATCTGTTCGTACGACGACCGTATTTCCTCTTCTGATAATTGGAAATCACAAATGGTACGATAGAACATGGATGGTTTCATACCCGATCCCGTCAATTGTTCATGGGCTTGCTCCAGAAAGTAGTGGAATTTACGTACCACCTCACTCCTTTTTGCGACAATCCGTGCCCCGGTTTCGGTTAACTGAAGGTTCCAGGGTTCCAGCATGGCATCCAGTTGATCGGGATAATGATAGAGATCCGTCAGTAACTTGTTGCGCTGCCGCACGATTTTTCGGTAACGGATGAGGTCATCAAGGTAGGCCGGAGAGGTCTGCGCTATGAGGGAGTCGAGGAATGACCGGCGTTCGGAGGGGCCCTCGCCTGTCAGCTT
>SLLW01000120.1 GCA_007133875.1 Balneolales bacterium
ACCCCTCCGAACAAATCGGTGGTGTACATTCCCCGGCGCTTTTCGTTATAGCGGCCGATTGACGGAGGATCGAGTGAAATAGCGGCCGGATGGTACCCAAGATCAAGATCTAAAACCCTGAAATGATCACCCATTTCCACCACCTGATGGAACCTGGTACTTCCGGTTCTGTTCTGTGCGGAAACGTTTCCGGTCATATGACAGAAGTTCCACTCACCATGATATACCTACTCGATATATTTGTCGATATAGTCGGAATTCATCAGGCCGAGTGCACCGACGTATTTTAACTGGAAGGAAACCATATCACCCACTTTCAGGTCCCGTTCATTCTGGCCCACATTGACCACAAGCATGTCCGAACTGGCATCCACAATTTCGATGTCCTTGCTTTTCGGAATCAGAAACTCCGGCTGGATGTCCAGGTAGCCGATATCCAGAATAGCACGAAACGCCGTTTTCCCGTAGAGTCCTTCGTCAATTTCGGCGGTCTCCCCCTGGGGATTACTGGCCAGCTCACCGCTTGGAACCATCGGTTTTTCATGGATTTCAATGACTTGTGTATATAGCTCCAGAACGGAGGGCTCCATGCCCTCGATGGTTTCGCCGGTAAACAGGTCGATACCGAAATAGAGTGCTTCGCCCACCCGGAAGTGGTTGACGCTCTCAGGCAGATCTCCACGCAGGATCAGCGGAAGCACTACGGTGGTCCCGCCGGATACCCAGCGGATTGTTCGGCTGAATTTCAATTCAATAATCTGCTTGTAGAGTGCCAGTTGAATCAGTTTGTCGGAACTGGGCATCACGCCGTGCAGACAGTTGAGGTTTGTGCCGAGTCCGATCACCTCGATATTCGGGAGCCGGAAGATTTCCCCATAAAAATCGATGAGGTCATCACGCATCACCCCTTCACGCAGGTCCCCCATCTCGATCATGATGATGATCATGTGCTTGCGTTTCTGCTTGACCGCTTCTTTGGAAAGCAGGCGGATTGTCTCCAGTTCGGTGTTGAAACTTACATCAGCGAACTGGACGATCTCCTTAATATAATTGTTGGGCGGGGGTTTGATGTAGACGGTTTGAATTTTCGGATCGATACTTTTGACCGCCTCCAGATTGCTGACCCTGGAATCATGGATTTCATGGGCGCCGAGATTAATCACCTCGCGTATGTAGTCTTTGTTTCCGCAAAACAGCTTGGTGACCACGCCCCATTCTATCTCATGCTCCTCGAACAGCTTTTCGAGATAATCGTAATTGTGTTTGAGTTTGTCGCGGTAGAGCTTGAGATAAGCCATAATTATTTCTTAAACCTCATTTCGAGATATTTATTCGTAAATCCGATGCGCGAATAGAGGCGTTTGGCCGGATTGTCCGGTTCCACGTGAAGGGCGAGATCGCCGTCAGCCATTTCAATCGCTTTTTCCATCAAGGTTTTGCCAATACCGCGTCCGCGGGTGGATGCATCCACCGCAATGTACACGACCAGGTTTTCGGGAATATAGCCGCTCATGCCGGTTTCGCACACCACGGTAACCCCGAGCAAATTGCCGCCGGTCGCATTTCCACTTCCGGCTTCCACTACATCACCGTTGCCACCTTCATAGGCGGCCAGGATAAACCCACTTCGATGTTCTTGAATTCCAAGAGCATATTGGATGCAGCTCATGATCTCTTCTCTGGCATCACGGAACCGGTCAAGATGCTCGTGCAGAAAATCGGCGAGTCGGTCCGGATCAGAGGATGCCTTTTTCCAGGTTTCGGGTGTGATATGTTCAATAGTAAAGGTGTTACTCATAATAGGTATCTTTTATTATTTGTTATCAGGCCTTGCATAAGATAGCCCCACAAAGACAAGCAGGGAAATAGAGAGCCCGAATATAATGGGATCCAGTCCATATGGCATGGATATCTGAATCGGTACGGAAAAGGGGAGGTTTTCATCAGAGAGCAGGGTTAGTCCCAGGGTGATTGTCCCGCCGGTGATCATCGACCACCATGCCGCTGCATTACTGCTCCGTTTCCAGTAAATACCGCCGATGATGGGCACCAGCAGGGCTGATACCATAAAAGCGTAGGAATAGAGCATTATCTGCAACACCGTATCAAAAACAGCGGCCAGTAAAAATGCAAATAACCCGAGCGCCAGCGTGACGACCTGCGACAAGCGGATCATGGAAAATTTACTGGTATCTATCTTAAACAACTTTTCGATGATATCCGTTGTCACATTGCCGGATGCCGCCACCAGGCAGCTGTCAGCCGTTGACATAATGGCTGAAAAATAGGCGGACATCATCAGGCCCATCAGTCCGACCGGCAGAACGGTTCGCAGTAACATCGGCAGGCCTTCTTCCTGATGCATCTGGGAGGCCATCTCATACCCCATATAGGCAAACATGCCCTGATCGGCAGCCACTTTGGCGAACAGGCCGAGCAGCACCCCCATAAACGCCATTACCGGCCACTCGAGCAGGCCGGCCAGGTACCACGCCTTTTTTGCATCTTTTTCGGATCGTGTGGCGTAAATCCGCTGGTAGAGGGTCATCCCCACAAACCAGATCGGCAGGATGGTGATCCCCCAGTTGACCAGTTGCTGCCAGCTGATATTGGTCAATGACAACATTTCGGGCGGCACTGTCTCGCGTATGGCTTCCATCCCGCCAACCGCAAAATAACTTACCGGTATACCGACAAATATGAGTCCGCCAAGCAGCAGGATCCACTGGAAGGTATCGGTATAGATCACCGCTTTGATCCCTCCCATTACCGTATAAACGATGATGATGAACGCCATCAGATAGAGCGCCGCATCAAGGCTCATTCCGTCAAAGGATGAGGAGGCAAGACGTGCGCCGGCGAGCATCTGGGAACTGCTGAATCCGACATAACCGATGGCCGAAATAATTCCGGCCAGAAATGCTACCCGGGCATTGAAAAAGTGATTGAATACCTCGGGCATGGTAAAAAACCCCTGTTCGGTTGAGAGGTTTTTGACTTTCGGGATCAGGAAGACAGCGGCGAGCCAGGCACCGACCAGACCGGTAAAGAGCATCCAGGATCCGGAAATACCCATGACGAATCCAAGTCCGCCCAGGCCGATGGAAAAGCCGCCGCCCACATCAGTGGCTACCACCGAAAGTCCGACATGTTTGTATCCCATCTTCCGGCCGCCAATGTAGTACTCTTCCGCACCCTTGTTCTTGAAATAGAAATAGGTTCCGATCCCGAGAATGATGATGAAATAGAGAACAAAAACGGTCAGATCAACAGGATTCATCTGGCAGCTGGATTACGGCCGGCTACAACAACCGGCTACTAAAAAACGATTTATGCGTGAACGTTGTAAAGACACTATAAGCGATTAAAGATTGCCAATAATTAATGCAATAGCAAACTGACATCGCATCCGATATATGCTTATCTTCTGCATTTGTGGCTATCCCGCTGAATTTTCAATCACAGATACAGCACCTGAAAATTTCACCAAATCCATCAGCAAAACACATGAAAATCGAACTGAAACGAATTGACGATGCCTTTCATCTGGAGGCGAAAAACGAACTTGGCAACCGAATTGAAATGGACGGCGCCCCGAAGATCGGAGGATCCGACAAAGCAGCACGCCCGATGGAAGTGTTGTTGATGAGCCTGGCAGGATGCAGTTCGATGGATGTGCTGGATATCCTCCGGAAACAGCGTCAGACAGTCGAGGATTTCCGGATTGAGGTCGATGCCGAAAGGGAAAAGGACAAAACGCCCTCCCTGTTCACCGACATCCATCTCCACTACTTTCTGAAGGGCGATCTGGATGATAAAAAAGTGGAACGTGCCGTGCGCCTTTCGATGGAAACCTACTGCTCGGTCACCAAAATTGTCGAAAAAACCGCCAGGGTCACCTGGGAGTACACCGTGGAGTGATGTCACTCTCCGGAATCCCGTTTTTATGAAAATTTTGCAAAGCAGATAACACTCCAGAATGAAGAAAAAATTTGAGACCCGTGCGATACGAACCCAGTCGGAACGCACCAGCCATCACGAACATTCGGTGCCGCTCTATCTGACATCCAGTTTTGTATTTGACTCGGCAGAACATGGGCGACAGCTGTTTGCCAACGAGGTGGAGGGAAACGTATACAGCCGGTACAGCAATCCCAGCACCGATGAATTCATCCGGAAGATCTGCCTGCTGGAGGATGCTGATGACGGGATTGCAACCGCATCCGGAATGGCCGCCGTGTTTTCGAGTATCGCCGGGCTGATGAAGAGCGATGAGCATATCCTCGTCGGACGTTCCATATTCGGCTCCACTCACCAGATTCTCACACAGCTACTGCCCCGCTGGAATATCAAACATACCTATGTCGACCTCGAGGACCCGGAACAGTGGCAGAGCGCCGTCACGCCGGAAACCCGCATGTTTTTCCTGGAGACCCCGTCGAATCCCGGGCTGGACCTGATCGACCTGGATGCCGCCGGAACTTTTGCACGAAAAAACAACCTAATCCTCAATGTCGACAAC
>SLLW01000094.1 GCA_007133875.1 Balneolales bacterium
ATCACCAATTATCCCGAGGCAGAAGATCCGCAAACGGCGTTATCGTGCATAGAACATCTGGGGGCCACGGTTGTACGGGGTGACGGGATGGTCACGGTGGATGGGGCAGGCCGTGACGGGATACGCAAGGAGCCGGGGAAAATTGATTGTGGTAACTCCGGAACCGTGATGCGCCTGCTCTCCGGTATACTGGCCGGGGCCGGGGTAACGGCTAAACTCATCGGTGATGACTCGCTGTCCAGCCGCCCGATGAAACGGATTATGGATCCGCTCGAAAAAATGGGGGCTACTTTTGCCTCAGCCGACGGGGGGGTGCCACCGCTGCACATATCACGAAAAGGACCATTGAAACCGATCCGATTTCCGTTGCCGGTTGCCAGCGCACAGCTGAAATCATGCGTACTTTTAGCAGGACTTTTCGGAGAGGAGCCGACGGAGGTTATTGAAACGGTGACAAGCCGGAATCATACAGAAACAATGCTGCGCCTGCCGGTTGTCCGGGAAGGCGGAAAAACCGTCATCACAAGCAGCCGGCAACAGATTATCCCACCGCAAAACCTTGAAATCCCCGGAGATTTCTCCGCCGCCGGATTCTGGCTGGTTGCGGCCTCTATTCTGGAGGGATCGGATCTGCAGCTGCCTGGTACAGGCGTGAATCCAACCCGGTGTGCCGCGCTGCACATTTTACGGAAAATGGGGGCGGATATTGAAATCAGCAACGAACGGATGGCCGGCGATGAACCGATTGCCGATCTGCGGGTTCGGTATGCACCACTCAAACCGGTTGATATCGAAGCAGAGGAGATCCCTAATGCCATCGACGAACTACCCTCCCTTGCGGTTGCCATGGCTTTTGCAGACGGGATTTCCCGCATCCGCGGAGCCGGGGAACTGCGATTTAAAGAGAGCGATCGCCTGGCTGCCATGGAAGCGATACTAACCTCCGCCGGGGTATCGGTCACCGCACACACGGACGGCCTTACCATATCTGGAGATCCCGCCCGAACGGCCTCAGGCGCACTTCATGATAGCATGCATGATCACCGCATTGCCATGTCTGCTGCCATAATGTCCCTCCGGGCTGACGACGTGTCAGAAATACGCAATGCCGAAGCTGCGGCGGTCTCTTACCCCGCATTTTGGTCCGATCTGGACAGTGTGGCGCACGAATAGGTATTGTGTCTGACAATTCGGCAGGTGTTTTACCCAATACTACGGGTTGGCATTGTTATTGTTCAATGTTTCAGCAAAAGTAATAACGAATGTTACTTCACGAATGTTAATCTGAAATCGACGAACAACGAGATATTATGGGTAAAATCATTGGAATAGACCTTGGAACAACGAACTCCTGCGTATCGGTAATGGAAGGCAACGAACCGGTTGTCATTCAGAACTCCGAAGGTGGCCGGACCACCCCATCGGTAGTTGCCTTTACGAAGGATGGGGAACGATTGGTGGGAGCACCTGCAAAACGACAGGCCATTACCAATCCGGAAAAAACCATATCCTCCATCAAGCGCTTCATGGGCCGTTTCTTTGACGAGATAAAATCGGAGAAAAAAACGGTCTCATACAAAATCGTAAAAGCCGATGACGGCACTGCGCGGGTGGATCTTGGTGACAGAACCTATGCCCCTCAGGAAATTTCGGCTATGGTTCTGCAGAAAATGAAGCAGACCGCAGAAGAGTATCTTGGTGAGAAAGTGACCGAAGCGGTGATTACGGTTCCGGCTTACTTTAACGATGCCCAGAGAAAAGCGACCCAGGAAGCGGGTAAAATTGCCGGACTGGATGTCAAACGGATCATCAACGAACCCACTGCAGCTTCACTGGCGTATGGTCTCGATAAAAAGGACCAGAGTATGACCATTGCCGTTTATGACCTTGGTGGTGGTACGTTTGACGTATCGATTCTGGAGCTGGGTGATGGCGTATTTGAAGTGAAATCAACCGATGGCGACACCCATCTCGGTGGGGATGACTTTGATGATCGCATCATGAACTATCTGGCTGATGAGTTTAAGAAAAGCGACGGTATTGATCTGAAAAAAGATGCCATGGCGCTTCAGCGTCTACGTGATGCCGCTGAGAAGGCCAAGGTTGAACTTTCCAGCTCCCAGAAAACCAATGTCAATCTGCCGTTTATTACGGCTGACCAGTCCGGGCCGAAACACCTGAGTATTGACATCACACGCTCCAAATTTGAACAACTGGTTGAGGATCTGGTTAAGCGTACCCTCAAGCCCTGTGAAAAAGCACTGAAAGGAGCAAAACTTAAAAAATCTGAAATTGATCAGGTGATTCTGGTCGGTGGATCAACCCGGATTCCGAAAATCCAGGAAGTTGTCAAGGAGTTCTTTGAGAAAGAACCGAGTAAAGGGGTGAATCCCGATGAAGTGGTCGCAATTGGCGCCGCTATTCAGGGAGGTGTCTTCTCAGGAGATGTCAAGGATGTGGTTCTGCTGGATGTGAACCCGCTGACACTCGGCATTGAGACCCTCGGTGGGGTTATGACCCGGCTTATTGAGGCCAACTCTACCATTCCGACCAGTAAGACCGAGACATTCTCCACGGCTGCCGACAACCAGTCGAGCGTGGAAATACATGTCCTCCAGGGTGAACGGACCAAAGCGCAGGACAACCGGTCACTCGGACGGTTCCATCTTGACGGAATACCGCCGGCACCTCGTGGCGTGCCCCAAATCGAAGTTACTTTCGATATTGACGCCAACGGTGTACTGAGCGTATCTGCCAAGGATAAAGGAACCAACAAGGAACAGAGTATTCGTATCGAGGCCAGCTCCGGACTCTCCGAGCAGGAGATCGAGAAGATGAAAAAAGCTGCCGAAGAGCATGCGGACGAGGATAAAAAAGTCCGTGAACAGGTTGAAACGCTCAATAAAGCAGACAGCCTCATCTTTTCCACCAAGAAGCAGCTGGATGAATTTGGCGACAAACTCTCCGAGGACAAGAAGGCGAATATCCAGCAAGCTCTTGAAAAAGTAGAGGGCCTGCATAAAGAGGAGAATGCTGATGGCCTTGAAGAAGCGATCGAAGAGCTCAACCAGGCCTGGTCTGAGGCATCAACCGAAATGTATCAGGCCCAGCAATCTGCGGAAAGCGGTGAAACCGGTGATGCCGGTGAACAGACGGAATCCGAAGAAACGGACGACTCCAAAAAGGAAGATGGTGACACCGTTGATGCGGAGTTCGAAGTGGTCGACGATGATGAAGACGAGAAGAAGAAATAACATCATTCTTTCATATCGTCGGATATGATATCCGCCCCGTACCTGATCTATTCTTTTTTTTCAATGAGAGGTCAGGTTCGGGGCTTTTTTATTTTTATATTACGGATAAGTAAAATGTTATCATTTTTGAATCAGAAAAATAAGCTGTTACGTGACTGTGGATAAAACAAGTATCAAAGATTGGAGCCCTGAATCCTGGCAATCATTTCCAATCAAGCAAATGCCGGAGTACCAGGATCAGAAATTGCTCAAACAGGTTTTTAAAGAGCTGAGTAACTATCCCCCGCTGGTAAACTCCTGGGAGATTGAGGATCTTCGGGATCAGATGGCAATGGCAGCCCGGGGAGAAGCTTTTCTGCTTCAGGGGGGAGATTGCGCCGAAGTTTTTGAGAATTGCAATGCTCCTCAGACCGTAAACCTTCTCAAGGTATTGCTACAGACCAGTTTTATCCTGATCCATGAAATGGGAATTCCGGTCGTCCGTGTGGGCAGGATCGCCGGACAGTATGCCAAACCACGCTCCAAACCCATTGAAAATGTGGACGGGCAGGAGATTCCGACCTACCGGGGTGACCTGTTTAACAAATTTGAGCAGGATGAGTATGCCCGGCTGACCAATCCGAAACGGCTGCTGGAAGGGTATAAACTCTCGGCACTGACGCTTAATTTTATCCGGTCGCTGACCGAAGGTAAGGGGTTTGCCAACCTGAACCACCCCGAGTACTGGGAACTCGATTTCATGCGCCGTAACAAGTACTACAAGGAGTATGAATCGATGGTGACCTCCATCACCAATGCCGTCCGGTTTGTGGAGACCATCTCCAACGACCAGATCGATGCCATGAGACAGGTGAGGATCCACACCTCTCACGAAGCGCTTAATCTCTATTACGATTCGGCCCAGACAAAACAGGTTCCCCACAACAAGGGGTGGTATAACCTGAGTACTCATATGCCGTGGCTGGGTAACCGTACACGCGATCTGGACGGAGCACACGTGGAGTATTTCCGTGGAATTCGTAACCCGATCGGGATAAAAGTAGGTCCGCCATTCGATAAGGACGAGATCGTCCACCTCATCAAGAAACTCAATCCGGATAATACCGAGGGCAAGATTACCCTGATTACCCGGATGGGCAAGGATAACGTTCACGATTTACTGCCCGGCCTGATCCGTGCGGTGAATGATGCCGGCCTCATTGTGGTCTGGAGTTGTGATCCGATGCACGGCAATACTTTTGCAACCGATGAGAGCATCAAAACAC
>SLLW01000392.1 GCA_007133875.1 Balneolales bacterium
GGGGAACGGTTGCCCGCCGGCTGAAATGGATGGGCCTCCTGTTTTCCGGTGATCAGGTTTTCGGGGGCCAGGGAAACATCAAGAGAAACCCCGGGGAGTGAACCCCAACCGCCGGGATGCGGGCCTTTCAGGGGTGTCAGCGCAGGGTAGGGCGGATGAAGAGTGTGTCCCAGTTTCTGAACCAGGGAATGTCCTGTGCCGTCAGTGCCGGATCCGGGTATGGAAAGTCCTCCGGTAGCGATGATAACAGACGGTGCGCGAAACTGCTGCCCGGACTCGGTGCCGGTGACCCAGTGATCGCCTTCTTTTTCGATGGATGACACCGATGCGCTGTACCGGATTCTCACACCAAGGGATTCGGCATGTTGCAGTAACAGGTCCCGGACCTCCCTGGCCGAATTACTCTTTGGGAACCACTTGTTGGTCTCTGTTTCACAGGCCATCGCCAGGCCGATCTCCTCCTCAAACCATTTCCGGCACAGCTCAACGGACCACGACTTGAAAATATTCCGCAGCCGGTTGCGGGAGGATTCGGTAACGAAATCATCCAGGGTTGCCCGAACCGGAAGCACATTACAGCGTGTTCCACCCGACATCAGGATTTTCCTGCCGGCTTGTGGCGCCCGTTCCAGTAGAATGACCCGTCGGCCTGCCCTGGCGGCGAAAATGGCGGCTGTAAGCCCGGCGGCACCGGCACCAATTGTGATGACATCAGCGCTGTCCAAAAGTAATCACCAATGTCTGTTTAATACTGTTCATCAATGCCTTTTCAATACTGTTTACCAATGCCTCGTAAGCAATGCCACGAAACAATACCACGCAAGCAATGTACAGAACACAGGAACATGTATCAATGTGGTATCTTTTCGAAATTCCGGAGGTTGAAGTTTGGTGAATTGCGTATAAATTACAACATGCCATTAATGGGTTACCGCAGTCCATCACGAGATACATGGTTTTTGAAATTTAAACTCCGCCGGGAAAAAGTATAACATATGAAGCCTTCCGAAAAGCGCCCCCTCAAAGAAGTTGTCAAAACGATATCTCACGAACGTGAGCGTACCAATATTCTCAGGAAGTCGGAACAAATGACGATTGCCTATTTGGTACAGCGCATTCCGTCATGGATCAGTTCGGATATGCTAACGGCAATTGGCTTCATGGGAAGCGTGATCATATTCATAAGTTTTATGCTGGCCAACTATGTGTCGGAGATCTATCTTTTGATTGGCGTGGTCGGTTTTTTTATAAGCTGGTTTGGTGATTCCCTGGATGGCAGAATTGCATACTTTCGTAATATACCTCGAAAATGGTATGGGTTTACACTTGATTTATCGACAGACTGGATTGGTGCCATATTAATTGGTTTGGGGTTTGTTATTTATGCAGAGGGGCCGGCAAAATTGCTGGGTTTTATATTTGTCGTTCTCTATGGATGGGAAATCATGACGACATTGCTTCGATATAAGGTATCCGGGGTATACTCCATCGATTCCGGCATTCTGGGACCGACAGAAGTGCGGATTATCATCTCCTCCATGTTGATTATGGAAGTCATTATTGATGGCACTTTTATCTATTTCGCCGCGCTTGCCTGCGTTGTTCTGTTTGTTACCAATATATCAGATTTCTTTAAGCTGCTGACATTAGCCAATAACCGCGACAGGGAAGAGAGAGAACAAAAAAGGAAAGATGCGGCTGCTTTATAGATTATGGACCTTTTCCAAAGCGCAGGTATCAGCTTTTATCGGGGGTGCTACCGATTACCTGTTGATGATTTTTTTCACTGAGGTGTTTCATATCCACTATGTGCTTTCCATTGTTATAGCCGGAGTAATTGGAGCTGTTGTGAATTTTTCACTTAACAAATACTGGACCTTTCATTTAAAAAATACGACATATAAATACTCCGGATTCAAGCAGTTGCTGGCATTTTCACAGGTCGCTATTAACAGTATCCTGCTCAAGGTAACCGGAACGTACCTCATAACTACATTTATCGGGATTGATTATCGCATCAGCCGTCTGATAACCGATTTTTTTGTCGCCATCCTTAATTATCTGCTTCAGAAACATTGGGTTTTCAAAAAAACAATATAAATTTGTACGCTGTCAGCATAAAATGTACCTGCTTACAGCGGTTGCAGAATGGCCGGAGGTACGAGAATCAATGATATTAAAACTCTAATGGAGAACGACAGACAGTTTCTTGTAAAAATGGTTCAGGCACGTATGCCTTTTGGCAAGTACGAAGGGCGCGAAATCATTGCTCTCCCGACCCACTACCTCGAATATTTTGCGCGGGAAGGCTTTCCGTCGGGACAGCTTGGACAATACCTGTCAACCATGTACGAAATCCGTACCAACGGGCTGGACGAGATACTACGCCCCATCCGGAACGAAGTCCGCAAACAGTAGGAATGGAACCCGCGGTGACATGAAATTTTTCCGGAAAACACTCACATATATACTCCCGGTATTGGCTGTTATTATGGTCATTGGGCTGATCCTTTCCCGCGTTTATCAGCCGGAACCGTCATCACCCGACCCGGAAATCAGGGTGTCTGCTCACGAAGCGGCGGAGCACGCCGGGACATTTGCCGAAGTTTGCGGTAATGTGGCATCAGCCGATTATGTTCCCGGAATTGGAGGAGAGCCCACATTTTTAAATCTCGGAGAGCCGCATCCCGATCAGCTGTTTACTGTTGTAATCTGGGGTGAGGATCGGCAACGCTGGCCCGTCCCGCCGGATGAACGGTATCTTACCAGGGACATTTGTGTGACCGGCGAGATCACCATGCACGAAGGAACACCGCAGATCCGGGCACGATACCCCGATCAGATCACCAGTAACTGATCCGGGCGCATCCATATCATCCGGGAAAACGGAGATGGGTACTGCCCAACCGGTTGCATAACTCCCACACGTTGTCAGCCTCCTCCTTGTCAAGTGCATATCGCGGATATCTGTCAGCTCCCACGGCCTGCCGGATCTGCTCCAGAGGACCGGGGTTTTCCACACCCGGCTGCATGGGTTCCCGTCTGTGATTGATCAGCTGCCCGGTCACATTCCGGAACTGATCGGAAGTACAAATGGCCAGGTAATGCTCTGCCATAAACTCCGGCGGACGAAAGAAAAGATTCTGGGTCCGGGCGACCAGCCGGTAACCGGGTGTAACCCGTTGCAGGGTCTCCTCCGACATCGTCGCACCGTTAATCTGCAGCATGTTGACCCTGATGCCATCAGGTTCAAACTCACGGGCCATGCGAAAAGTAAGCATCAGCAATGCCATTTTCGAATCCCGGTAGCTGTTGTACACCTTGAAGGATGCACTTTCCGGATGCTCTCCCTGCAGGTTATCAAAGCCGATGTGCAGTTTCGGATTAAAAAAGTGTTTGATGATGTTGCTGCCTGCATGAAGAATTCGGGCGTCGTCCGATTTCCGCAGGGAGTCGCGAAGCTGATGGGTCATCAGAAAAGGGCCGAATACGTTGGTGGCAAAGGTCAGCTCCAGGTTGTCCCGGCTCAGTTTATAGGATGCCCCATGGTCGAAATAAGCCGCGTTGTGGATCAGGACATCCAGTTTCGGGTATTGTTGTCTGAACGTATTACAAAATGATGCGACCGATTCTGATGATGAGACGTCGAGCTTTATGGCAGTAACCTGATCGTTGCCGGAAACATCTATAATTTCCTGCTTCACGATGCCCGCTTTTTCCAGGTTCCGGCACGCCATGATCACATTGTGTCCCTCCGCTGCAAATCGATGAGCGGCCGTTTTACCGATTCCTGAGGTCGCTCCGGTGATGATGACGGTTCGTTTTTTCATTGCATGATGGTGAAGTTCCGGAGTATGGATTGCGGTGTGAAATATGTGTTGTATCAGGTTTTCACAGTTATGAGGAATGAAGATCATATCGATGGTGTATTAAAAAGATAGTACGGAATTTAATCTGTAAAACTGTTATTACTAAAAATCACAGTGGAGGAAATGTGGCTATGAATTACAATGATGACAGTAAACGAATGAGTAATTTTTTTAGGCATGCATTGGTATTGTTGAGTTTTGTTCTGGCCTTTACAATTACCGGCTGCGAAGAAGAGGAAGTGACTATCCCGGGATTGTACGCATTTTCGGATGTAACCGTGGTCCCGATGCACACCGTAGTGGTTCTTGAAAATCACACCGTCGTAGTGCGTGGCGATGAAATCGAAGCAGTTGGCCCATCCGACCAGATCGAAATACCCGAAGGTGCCCGGGTCATTGACGGCTCCGGCCGTTATCTGATGCCCGGCCTGGCTGAGATGCATGGCCACATTCCGGGTCCGGACGATCCCCAATATGCCGAGGATATGCTATTTCTCTATATTTCGAATGGGGTAACCACCGTCCGAAACATGTCGGGCCACAACTATCACCTTGAGCTGACAGAGCGGATTGATAACGGTGATATTCCTGGCCCATCCGTTATTGCGGCTACTCCATGGACCAGTCCGGATAATATCCCGGGCCCGGAGGAGGCGCGTGAGGCGGTGCATGATTTTTACGAAGCCGGATTCGACCTTATCAAAATCGGGAATATCCGCGGGGATGCGTATGAAGCGCTGGCGGATGAGGCACACGCTGTTGGTATACCATTTGCCGGCCATATTCCCGAAGAAATCGGCCTGACAGGAGCTCTTGAAGCGCGGCAGGCGTCCATCGACCACCTGGATCGATATGTGGAATTTATGGCCGAAGAACATCCGGAATACGACGACCGCGATCCCGGCTTTTTTGGCAGTGGCGTGGTGGACCTGATTGACGAAGATCGGATGGAAGAGGCCATCGGGCAAACGATCGAAGCAGGTACCTGGAACATCCCGACCCTGAGCCTGGTGGAACATCTGGCGTCACCGCAAACACCGGAAGAAATGATCAATTGGCCGGAGATGCGATATATGCCTCCCGGGGTGCGGGAACATTGGGTAGATGCCAAACATAACTTTCAGAACAGAGATGACTTTCAACCGGAGGCCGCTCAACGGCTAGTGGAAGTCCGGCGCGACTTGCTCTTAATGATGCACGAACACGAGGCACCCATCGCGCTGGGATCCGATGCACCCCAGTTTTTCAATGTTCCGGGCTTTTCCATTCATCACGAAATGGCGATGATGGTTGAGGCCGGCCTGACTCCGTATGAGGTACTGGTTACCGGTACCCGTAATCCAGCCGGATATTTAAACACACCGGACGCGTTTGGCACGATTGAGGATGGTCGTCGTGCCGATCTCATATTACTTGAGGCCAATCCTCTGACAGATATCGGGAATGTACGTGAACCGGCGGGTGTAATGGTTCGTGGTGAGTGGTGGCCGGAGGAGCGGATCCAAACACATCTGGACGAGATTGCGGCTCGTTACGAACAGGATTAATGGGTACAACGGCCTTTTATTCAGGATTGCGTAATTTATTTCATCATCCTGAAGAACCACCAGTTTGGCGGTTACAAGACCGGCTTGTGCGATGATGTGTATCCTCAGCATTTATCAGCAAATTAGCGCATGTAAAAAGTGATAAAAAAGCTATATTCCGTTATATCACAGGCAACCTAATGGAGACGATCTCATGCAGCTTATCTGCCGGAAAGTACTGCTTTTATTTCTGATTTTTCTGGTGACAGGCGCCTGCACTATTCAGCGCAATCCGGTTTCCGGTAACCAGCGGCTTATGGCCTATACCTGGAGTCAGGAAGTGCAAATCGGCCAGGAGGTCGATAAAGAATTTACAGCTCAGTACGGGCTGTATGATGGCGAGCATGTAACGGAATATGTGGACCGTATCGGTCAGATTATTTTGGAAGAGAGCCACATGCGAAGAGAGGATACCGACGAGCAGTTTCGTGAAACCGAGTTCTTTTTCCGGGTGCTGGACAGCCCGGTGGTTAACGCTTTTGCACTTCCGGGGGGCTATGTCTATGTGACCCGGGGACTTTTGGCCCACCTCAATAACGAGGCACAGCTCGCGGTGGTCATCGGACATGAAATCGGTCACGTCGCAGCCCGGCACGCTTCCCAACGTGCAATGCGTCAGCAATTCGGACAGATTGCCGTCATCGGCGGTGCGATACTCGGCCAGGAGTTTCTCGGAATACCCGGCGAGCCGCTGCTGAATTTAAGCAGTCAGGCCGCACAATTAATATTTCTGAGCTATGGCCGTGATGCAGAGCGTGAATCGGATCGTCTCGGAGTTGAGTACGCCGCTCGTGTCGGTTATGTTGCAAGCGAAGGGGCTGAATTCTTTACCAGCTTGAAACGCATTTCGGAAGCGTCCGGTCAGACGATTCCAAGCTGGGCCTCAAGCCATCCCGACCCCGGAGAACGCGAGAACAACATCCCGAGACTGGCCGCTGAGTGGGAAGCGGAGGGGTTCGAACAGACGATCCGGAACGAGGATGTTTACATGGAGATGCTGGATGGAATGCTTTATGGAGAGAATCCGCGTGAGGGCTTTGTTCAGAACAGCCAATTTGTTCATCCCGAATTGGAGTTTCAGTTTCCGGTACCGGATGGGTGGAATCTTATTAATGAGCGCCAACAGGTTATTCTGATTTCCTCTGATGAGGATGCTGTAATGATTTTCAGGATAGATTCCGAATCCGGTTCGGCCCGGGAGTCCGTGCAGGAGGTAGCCGGACAAGAGGGTATGACATTGAACAGTGAGTCGGAAACGCAGAGCAGCGGCCGGTTTGACGCCTATAAGGCCGATGTCACGATCGAACAGGATGGCGGCAACTTGCGGGCGCTTATCTATGCGGTAGAATACGAAGAGAATATCTACCGGTTCATCAACTATACGGCATCGAACAACTTTCAACAATACGAAACCGATTTCGAAATGGTACCGGGACAGTTTGATGCACTCACGGATCCCGATATATTGGACATTGCGCCTGTCCGGCTGGAAATCGTACGGGTTGATCAGACGGCACGCTTTGAACAACTGATCCCCGATCCGCTTCCCATGGGAGTTACTGCTTCAGAATTGGCCATTATCAATCAGGTTAATCTGGATGAGAATATCGAAAGTGGGCGGTTTTTGAAGTTTCCGGTTCAGTAAAAGAGAAGGATGAATCGCTTGTCAGGCAGCTTAAAATAATTTTATCGTTTCACCAGGAGAAAGAGCATTCAGGGTCATCACTGTAAAGCCATTAATTGTATAAAACTATGAAAAAAGTCGCGATCATTCTGGGGATCATACTGCTTGTCATTATCATTCTGATTGGCGGTCTGTCACTCTACCTAACCGATGAACGGCTGCGTTCATTTGTTGTGCCCGAACTTCAGGAACTCACCGGAAGAGATGTGCAGGTCGAACGCATCTCTTACTCGCTCTTCCGGACGTTTCCCCGTTTTGGCCTGATTATAGAAGGTTTGGAAGTGCCCGATCCCGGAGAAGAGAAACTGGCAAGTGTGGACAGGATTCTGATCTCCATGAATTTACTCCCCCTGCTGCGCAGTGAACTCAGTATTCACCGCCTGGAAATTGACCGTCCGGAATTCACCTATATCGTTTATGAAGACGGCACGACCAATCTGGATGATATCCTGGCTCACTTGGAAGAGGACCCCGAAATGGAAGACGAACCCGGGGAGTTGATGGATATCGATCTGTCCGAAATCGTGATTTCCGATGCCTCGTTCGGCATGATCGACTATGAGTCCGGAACAACCGTACATCTGTCGGACCTGAATATCAGCAGCTCCCTGACGTTTACCGATGTACTGGAAAGCACCATGGATCTTACCCTCGGAAGCCTGGATGTTTATATGGATGGACAGCGCCTGGTAAGCGGACTCGGATTTCACCTGAGGCAAACATCCGTTCTGGATCTTGAGGGTGAAAATCTCAATCTGGTGGACGGACAACTGAACCTGCAGGGTCTTGCCTTAACACTTGAGGGAAACGTTTCCGACTGGAGTGGCGGCGAGCCGTTGGTAGATCTTCAGATAGCATCAGAATCAGACGATTTTGGCGCGTTGCTTGACCTGGTGCCACCCGCCTACGAAGAGTATACCGCTGATCTGGATACCGGTGGCGAGCTGGATCTGGTCGTAAACATCCGGGGCCGGATCAGCGAAGAGGAAGTGCCGGCATTTGAGGCACGTGCGTCCATCGTTGACGGCTTCATCCAGCACAGGGATGTGCCTGATCGCATTTCAAATATAAACCTGTCAGCCCGGGCGGATAATGACCTGGTCACCATAGAGACTTTTGAAGCCAACGCCGGTGAGACACGCCTCTCGGCTTCCGGTGAGATTCGCAATCCAATGGAGGATACGGCCAGTTTTTCATTTTCAGGCCTGGTGAACGCCGATCTGTCGACAGCCGGCCGATATGTCCCACTCGAGGATTTCGACATTGAGGACCTTTCCGGGCTTATTGAAATCCGTGCCGAAGCCATCGGCAATCTCTGGACTCCGGAGGAATCTGAATTCGACGTTCTGGTATCACTCGCCGATGGGCGTATAGCACATGCCGAATTAGGCCGTCCCCTGGAGGATATCGTGGTGGAACTCCGGGCGACCCACGAGGAGGTCCGAATCACCAACGCCACTGCCCGATCATCCGATAACTACTTCAGTGCAACCGGAACGGTGAGCTCCCCGCTGGATTATGAGATTGCAACCTTTACCGCATCGGGGGATGTGACCCTGGATCTCGCCACAGTTCGCGAATACTATCCGATTGATGAGGATACGCTCACCATGCGAGGAATGCTCACCCTAAGCGGATCAGCAAACGGCCGGTTGGAAGATCCCGAAAACGCATCATTTTCAATGGATATGGAGCTCTCCAACGGTTTTGTCGACTACCACGAAATCGGTCAGGCGATTGAAGAACTGGCGGCCAACATCAGTGCCAATGAGAGCACGGTTACCATAAACGATGCCCGGATCCGGTCCGGAACGAATCAGTTCTCCATGTCAGGGAGCATCACGGATTACCTTGAAGAGTGGGCATCATTCGACCTGACCATCAACGGTTTGGTCGCACTCGGCGAAATAAACGAGTTTTATCCGGTAGAAGAGGAGTTCGGCCTGGTGATGAGCGGGGAGGTCGACTCCGGCGCCCGGCTGCGGGGACGGATTGATGATCCCGAGGCGGTCCGGCTGGATGGCTCGGTCGTTGCCAGGAGTGTCCATGTGGATTCTCCGGATCTGATCCTGCCACTGACCGAATTGAACGGCACCATTGTGTTCAATGGTGATGATTTAAGTGCTGATCAAATCACATTTTACCTCGGTGAATCCGATTATTTTGTTTCCGGAAATATCTACGGGTACCGCGCTTTGATGGACGAACCCGGCGACTCCGACCCGGCCCGGTTCACCGGTAATTTCCGCTCGGAACATTTCAATGCCGACGAATTTCTTGATTTTGAAGAACTCCCGGAAGGTGTAGAACCGGAGCCGTTTGAGGCTTTTCTCCCAAATCTGTCCGGTGAATTTCAGGTAGTAATCGAACGGATGAACTTTTTTGAAATGGAAGCTACCGATGTTCGGGGAACGGTAGTGATGACCCCTGATTATATCAGTTCGGACGATGCCGTAATGGAGATGTTTGACGGCACTATGGAGGGCAGTTTCCGGTGGGATGTGTTTGCCGCCGACCATACCGGAATTACCTTCAACGGAATACTGGATAAAGTGCGGGTAGAGCAGCTGTTTGATACGTTTGATCTTGGAGGACGGGCAAACCTGGCCGAACATGTCCGGGCCGATTTCAGTGCGACCACCGAATTTTACGCCGAGTTTGATGAGTACATGGAGATGGATATGATGGTGTTGCGGGCATCCGGGGATTTTGGAATGGAAGAAGCCCGGATTTCCGGACATCCGATTCAGACAGGTATCGCCGGTGTGCTCGGGGTGGATGAGCTCAATGACCTCTCCCTTGACTCCTGGACCGCGCTGTATAACATTGAAGATGGCGTGATGCGACTCGACGATTTTAATATCACCAGCAGGGATCTTGGATTGAATCTGCATGGTACCCAGGATCTGATCAGTGATGAGCTGGATTACCGTGCCGAGATCGTTATGCCGGGTGACTGGGCACAGCGAGTGGGAGGGGCTATCCCGAGTCAGGGTGCGGATGCTCTGCGCAGAGATGATGGCAAACTTGTACTGCCGATGACGATACGCGGGACATCCGAAAACCCGCGTCCCGGTTTAGACGAAGAGCGGGTACGGGAATTGGTTGAGTCATATCTCAGAGATCGGGCTCAGGAGGAGGGCCGTGAAATTCTGGAGGGTGTCCTGGACCGGTTCCGGAGAAATTAACGGATGGTTGAATCCTGGAACGGCCAGCGCATAAGCTGTGGGACTTAAACACGCGAATCAAATATTTGCGGTAGCAATTCCAGTTTGCACTTTCCCGGCTCGCTTGTACTTAACAATGATCACACCATGTGGCGTAACGGTACTTTCCATAAGCGTGAATGCTGCCGGTATTGTGCCATCATCAAACAACTTTTTTCCTTTACCAATAGTTAGCGGGTGAACTTTAAGCCACAGTTCATCCATCAGGTCATTTTTAAGTAGTAGTTGTACGAGCTGGGCACTACCCCACACTTGAATCACAGAACCCTTTGAACGCTTTAACTTTTCGATATCTGCCAAGCTGTTTAAGAAAACCGTGTTTTCCCAATCTGACTTTCTTCGGGTATTGGAAATGACATATTTTGTGCCATCATTGATACCTGGCCAATTGTCTGCATGTTTAGGCCAGTAGTCTTCCCAAATCTCAAATGTTTTTCTGCCCAAAAGATACGCTGCAGGTTTCATCTCTTTTTTCATGACATTGCCATACACTTCGTCATAAAAAGGAGCCACCCAGCCGCCATATTTAAAACCTTCCGAGATATCTTCACCGGACCCACCCGGTGCCTGCATTACCCCATCTAATGTAATCATTGATATGACGATTAATTTTCTCATCCCGTTCTTGATTATCGAATGTGGTGTTCAGGTTTGCTCTCACTCTCTTGTCGGCTCATAGTAAAGCACCACCGCACCGCTGCCAATGGTTTTTGTCTTTAAAAGCTTAAGAGTAATGCCCTCGTTCATGTTTTCAAACAATGGTAATCCCTTTCGCGACTGCACGAATCGTATAGTTTGCCGGACTCGATTTGATCGCCTCCCGGAAGAAGTAACAGCCAAAACCAGTTAGCATTGTGCACCGCTTAAGAACCCATTGGAGATACGTGTTCTTGGGGCTAACATTTACACAAGCACTCTAATTTATCACAACACACCAAGTGGTATCGGACAATCGATCGCCTCGGAAATGGTTCGCATCAGTTCTCGTTCACGCACAGATACACGATCGTCTGATGTGATGGCATGAACCAAAGCCGTTATAATGTATTTTTTTACGGGATTGGCGGATGCTGATATTTCATCAAGGGCCGCATCCAGTTTCTCGAACGTGCACTCCTCCAAAGGCAACAGTTGGATATCATCCGGCAAAAACTCCCGTACCGGCTCAAGCCCGGCTGCCCACGCCTTTTCCGTATCACTTTCGGAAGCGTGTGCCATGGCAGATAGCAGCAGGGTGACTTCATTTCCCAATGTTTTAAAATGGAAATGATGAATAGACGGCTTTTTGGTTTCTGAATAGGTCGTCTCAAGTTGACGAACGATCAACTTCTCCATCGCAAACTCAAAAAGGCTGACATTTTCATCCTCCCGGATCATCCGTTCGATGGTATCCCGGAAATGGTCATATTGGCTCTCACTCATCTGACGCAATGCCGGCATGGCCAGCTCTGCAAGCGGCAGAAACCACTCCCGCTCACCTTTGTTCAGGCTGTTGAGCAGAATATTGGTTTGATCCGTCATCTGTTCTCCTGCCTGTTTACGGAACCAGTCAGGAACCTGATTTGTGGCTGGCTCCCTGCCTGCCAGCAGTAGCGCAATAACGAGCGCTTCCGCACCCAATGGTTCGTGGGCTGCTTCCCGCAATGCGCCGGGAATGCTATTGAGCAATTTCCCGGCCTGGTTGACCTGGTCTTCGCCTATGGTCCCGATGGCGGCAAGAATGACTTCCGGACGCAATGCCGGATGGGCTGATTCAAGTCCGCCGAATGCATGCCCGGGCTGCCCGCTTGCACTGCCGGACGTTTGCCTGGCTTTTGCTTCGGCACCCGCGATACGGTCTTTCTCCATCCGTTTGCGGATTCGCGCCTTTTTCTTCGCATCCTCCTGGTCAAAAGCCGGATCAATAGCCCGTATCCGCATTTCAAGTGGGGGATGAGTGGCAAATACCCGGTCGAGGGCCGAATTGAAGCTGTTGGCAAAGAAGAGATGGCTCATTTCCATGGCATGGCCGTCGTTGATTTTTCCGCCCTCTTTGGTCTGACCGATTTTCCGCAGGGCACCGGCCAGTCCATCCGGGTTTCTGGTATACTGTACAGCGGCGGCATCAGCCAGATATTCACGCTGACGTGAAATAGCCGCCTGTATCATGCGTCCGAATAACATTCCGATATACCCGATGATAAGCAGTGCAAGGCCGAGCAGGATCATGGCAAGTGCGGCCTGCGCACCTCCGCCGCGTCCGCCACGCCCACCGCCGCCGATTCGTGAAAACGCCGCGCTGCGCATGAGAATCATGCCCATGATATGCAGCAACAGAATTCCGTTCAGTATTCCGATCAGCCGGATATTCAACCGCATGTCGCCGTTGAATATATGGCTGAATTCGTGAGCGATCACCCCTTGAAGTTCATCACGGTTGAGCTGTTCCAGCGTGCCACGGGTCACACCCACCGCGGCATCGTTGGTTCCAAAGCCGGCAGCAAATGCATTAATATTCTCTTCGTTATCCAGTATATAGACATCCGGCACGGGAATGCCCGATGCTATCGACATCTCCTCGACCACATTCATCAGCTGTCGTTCTTTTGGGTTGCGGGTGGATGGCTCCACCTTCCGCCCGCCAAGCATCTCGGCTACGGCAGAGCCCCCTTTTCGGAGCTGCGCGATACGGAAGAGGGTGCCCGCAAGTATTACGATCACTATCACCGTGGATACAGCCAATAACAGTTCCGGCTGCCAAAGCTGCTGCAGCAGGGATGCATCGGGCGGAGCCTGACCTGCAAATCCGAATACCACCAGAGTGACCAGATAGATCGAGGTAATGATCAGTATCACAGCGATAAGGTAGAGCGCGATCAGTTTCCAGGTGATGCGCCGGGCCCGTTCTTGAGCTTCAAAAAAGTCCATAATCAGAAGGAGACATCAGGAGCTTGTCGCTCTTCGGTGGTCTCAATTTCGAAGAGTTGTGCCGGTGAAAATCCAAACATGTTGGCGAAAAGGATGTTGGGGAATTTCTCCCGTGCCGTGTTGTAGGTCATCACGGCGTCGTTAAACGACTGACGGGCGAAAGCGATTTTGTTCTCTGTCGATGAGAGTTCTTCGGAGAGCTGCATCATGTTCTGATTGGCTTTCAGGTCCGGATAGTTTTCAGACAGCGCAAAAAGGCGGCCAAGCGCACCGCTGAGGCCCTGTTCGGCTCCTGCCAGTTTTTTCATCGACTCCGGATCCCCGGGTTCCCGGGCAACCTCTTTCTCCACCTGCTGTGCCTGGTTTCGTGCCTGAATGACCGCCTCCAATGTTCCCCGCTCATGCTTCATATACCCCTTGGCGGTTTCAACAAGGTTGGGAATCAGATCGTAACGGCGCTTAAGTTGTACATCAATCTGGGCAAATGCGTTTTTAAAGCGGTTACGTAACGCAACCAGCCGGTTATAGATGGCAACGATGAATCCAACCATCACCACCAGCAAAACGAGAATAATAATCAGTGTTGTCATAAATGTATGGGCTAACGAATGAGATATCGACTTGAAGAAACTACGGATCCAATGTGGGAAAGTTTCTGCAATATACAGCATCACTACGAGGAATATGCATATTTTCCGGGATTTGTAAAATGAGTGTATTGTTCCTGATAGGTCTGATCTTGCTTTTTACAGGTATATGGAATTATATAAGAATAGGTAACTTGCAGATAAATGGAGAATATCAGGGAGTCGGGATGTGAACCAGTCACGATATTCCGGTTCCCTGATCTGAATGCATCATTCGTCACATGAAATGACCATGACCGGGCCATAATTCCGACACACAGGACTATGATTAAAAACGGTCATGTTATTCTATCTGACATTATAAATCAGAAATTTTAAACAGATGAAATGAACATGACCGGGCTGGCGCCGGGACACACAAGCGCATGATTAAAACCGGTCATGGAATTGCATGTGTCCGCTTAATCTAAATTTTTAAACACATGAAACGGTGGAAAACTATGAACTACAGAACGCCAGGGGTGTATGTGGAGGAAATATCAACACTGCCAGCATCTGTCGCACAGGTGGAAACGGCGATCCCCGCCTTCATCGGTTATACCGTGAAAACATCACATCAGAACAAAAAGCTTGTAAATAAGCCCCGGAAAATTCGTTCCCTTAAGGAGTTTGAGGAAATTTTCGGAACCACATCACCCACAATTTTTGCCAACGGGCCTGATGGCAGGATCACACTGAAAAGTGACGGAAAAAACCTGATCCTTGCGGATAACATCAGAGATCCCCATGATTCAATGAAATCCTGGCTTTATTATGCCCTGCAAATGTTTTACGTCAATGGTGGCGGAACGTGTTACATCGTATCCTGCGGAGAAGCAACCGCAGGCCGGGAGCCGGATAAAAAGGACTTTCTGGATGCTCTGAAGATGATCCGTAAAGAGAGGGATGTTACACTTATCCTGTTCCCGGATGGGGTGAGCCTGAGTGAAAATGACTATTACTCCGTCTCTGCAGCAGCTCTGGAGCAGTGCACCGATCTTAAAAACCGGATGACCCTCATTGATATTTTAAAACAACCACAAAGTGGCGTTTTCAGGGGAGATGATGATTTTTCGGAGGTTGGAGAGAACTTCCGGACGAAAATTGGTGATGACCATCTTATGTTCGGTGCGGCTTATTACCCCTGGCTGCAGACGAATTTGAATTATGTGACCGATGAAAGCGAACAGGAGATCGCCATCAGCGGAAGATTACTGGGGGCGTTCTCGGATTTACGCAAGGTTACCCGACTGAGAACCGGAGAGGGGAGCCGCAGTGAATCCGGCCGATCCCTCTATGATGTCAACCGGAATTTGTACAACATGGTCCGACATGAAATGAATAAATTCAGGGTGATCATGCCGCCTGCATCTGCCATGGCCGGTATATACGCCTATGTGGATCGGACACGTGGCGTCTGGAAAGCACCGGCCAATGTCAGTCTCAGCAGCGTGCAAAAGCCAATGACCGTGATCGGCTCTCAACAACAGGCATCGATGAACGTGCATCCGTCCGGTAAATCGGTCAACGCAATTCGTACCTTTTCCGGCAAAGGGGTACTGGTGTGGGGTGCCCGCACACTTGCCGGAAACGATAATGAATGGCGCTATGTGCCGGTACGCCGGTTAGCCTGCATGATCGAGGCATCGGTCAGCCGCGCACTGAACAGCATGGAATTTGAACCAAATAATGAGAATACCTGGAACAAAGTGCGATCAATGATTGGCAGTTTTCTCGATTCTCTTTGGCGTGACGGGGCACTTCAGGGTCCCACTCCGCAGGATGCTTTTTTTGTGCAGGTTGGTCCCGGTGTCACCATGTCGCCACAGGATGTGTCTAACGGACGCATGATTGTGGAAATCGGAATTGCCGCTATTCGGCCCGCAGAATTCATCATACTCCGTTTTGAGCAAAAAACGGGTCAGTCATAGGAATACAACATGAAAAAAAACGAGTATTACACCTTTTTGCCCACGGGAGAAACCGGCATGTTTCTTATCGAACCCCGAATTTCCTGGCCTGATCTTCCTCTGAATAAGGCAACCCGAACACAATTGGAAGCATTGCGAAACTGGATCACGAAAAGGGAGAGTGGCCATACCGATCGGAAAACCATCACCAGAAAAATCGGAAAGAACACCAATTCGGGATATCCGGCTCTTTTTTGCGGTCCGCAGGGATCAGGAAAAACAATCACTGCTTCCATACTTGGCAAGGAGGGAAAAGTGGACGTGTATCGAATTGAATTATCAGGGGTGGTATCCAAATTTATTGGGGAGA
>SLLW01000273.1 GCA_007133875.1 Balneolales bacterium
CGCGATCTGGTACCCGGACTCAATATCGCATCCGGCGAAATTACCCACAAAGATGTGGCCGGAGCATTTGACCGGGAGTGGAAACCGGTCGAAGTATTTATCGAATAACGGTTATTTGCCGTAGGAAATCACAGAGAGGGGATTCAGCCGGGCGGCTACTTTGGCGGGCAACCAGGATGCAAGAGCACAAAGTGTCAATGTGATCACACTGACGATCAGAACGTCCAGCCAGCGTGGCTCGACAGGCGCAGAACTCATATAGTAGCTCTCCTCGGGCAGGGGAATGATTTGCCAGGTATCCTGAACAACATAGAATGCCAGCGACAGAAGGATTCCGATGCCAAGACCCATCACCCCAACGATGATCCCCTCGATAAGAAAGATCGACCGCACACTTTTATCATCGGCGCCCATGGTTTTCAGGATTCCGATGTCGCGGGTGCGCTCAAGGACCATGATCAGTACCGTGCCGATCAGGTTGAATGCGGCGACAATGATCATCACCGCAATGACAAACGGGATTGTTTGCTCCTGCAGATTGATCCAGGCGAAGATGCTCCGGTAGCGTTCGTAGATTGTCTCGGAATAATAGGGAAAGGGCAGGCGGTCATCGAGCATTGCCTGAATCTCGTCGATGCGGGAAATGTCGCTGACCCGCAGCTCTATCTGGGTCGCTTTGGGATGGGGCATTTCGAACAGTTCCCGGGTGTATTCCCGGTCAACCAGCACCAGCACGTCATCAAACTGGTCGATGCCGGTGTGGTAGATTCCCGAAACGTGAAACTGCCGGATCTGCGGCAGGTTGAGGGGGGATGGCATGCCCCGGATCGCGTAGGCGGTAAGAACACTGCCGGTTGTGGCATTCAGGTTGCGGGCCAGGCGCGCGCCGATGACTGCGCCCGGAAGCCCATCATCGTCTTTTCCCAGGTAGTAGGATCCGTCGCGGATGTAGTTCCGGATGTCAGAGAGGTCCCCTTCGGCATCCACCCCTTTTATGAAACTTCCTTCGACAAAATCGCGGGTCTGTACCATGCCCTGGGAGTAGACTACGGACTGGGCTTCTTCTATGCCATCCAGCGTCTCCAGGAAAACCGTGAGTGTATCACCACGGAAGATGGGATCATCGCTGAAAGTCATTACCGAAATCTGGGTTCCGAAACCGAGGATTTTCTCCTGGATGACCGATTTAAAACCGTGCACGATCGAGAGCGAAATCAAAAGTCCGGCCGCACCGATGGCAACACCGGCGACCGCCATGATTTTTATGAACGACAAAAAAGAACTGCCTGTCGAGCGGCCGCGGAAATAGCGGTATGCAAGGAACCACTTGAAATTCATGGATTATTCGGGTCTCATATGCGGGAAAAAGAGGACGTCCCGGATCGAATCCTGGTTGGTGAGAATCATCGCCAGCCGGTCGATGCCGATGCCGAGTCCGGCGGTCGGCGGCATTCCGTACTCCAGCGCTTTCAGGAAATCCTCGTCAACCACCATCGCCTCATCATCACCTTCCGAGCGTAACCGGGCCTGCTCTTCCAGGCGCTGACGCTGATCCACCGGGTCGTTCAGCTCGGTAAATGCATTGCAGAGCTCCTTTCCGTTGCACATAAGCTCAAACCGTTCCACCAGTCCCTCTTTTGTGCGGTGTTTTTTGGCGAGCGGACTCATTTCGATCGGGTAGTCGGTAATGAACGTTGGCTGGATCAGTTTATGCTCCACTTTTTCGCCGAATATTTCGTCAATCAGTTTGCCTTTACCCATCGTTTCATCAACCGGAACATGCAGCTCACGGGCCGCCGAGCGGATTTCGTCTTCGCTCATGGCCGACAGGTCTTTACCGGTCTCCTCCTGAATAGCCTCAAGCATCGGGATTCTGCGCCATGGTGTCTTGAAGTCGATCTCATTATCGCCAACCGTGATCTTTGTGGTTCCGTGCAGGGTTTTGACCACCTGCTCGATCATCTGTTCGACGAAACTCATCATCCATTCGTAATCCTTGTAGGCGACATAAAGCTCCACCTGGGTGAATTCCGGGTTATGGAACCGACTCATGCCTTCGTTGCGGAAATCCTTGGCGAATTCGTACACCCCCTCAAATCCACCGATAATTAACCGCTTGAGATACAACTCATTGGCAATCCTCAGATAGAGTTTCATGTCCAGGGCGTTGTGATGCGTCTCAAACGGACGGGCGGCCGCGCCACCGTAAATCGGCTGGAGGATCGGGGTTTCCACCTCCAGGTATCCCATATTGTTCATGTAATCGCGCATGGCCTGGATCATTCGGGTACGCTGAATGAAAACCTCGCGTACTTCCGGATTGACAACCAGGTCCAGATAGCGCTGGCGGTAGCGGTGCTCTTTGTCGGAGAAAGCGTCGTAGATCACTTTATTGCCCTGTTCATCCTCGACCTCTTTGGCCACCGGCAGCGGACTCAGGGTTTTGGTGAGCAGTTGAAATGACTCGGCATGTACCGTGATTTCGCCGGTTTTGGTTGTGAAGACAAACCCGCTGACACCGACAATATCGCCCAGATCAATCAGCTTTTTGAAGAGGGTGTTGTATGTCTCCACGCCGACATCATCCCGTCGGATATAGACCTGGATGATGCCAGACTGATCCTGAAGGTTGAAAAACGATGCTTTCCCCATAATGCGGCGGGTCATAATCCGGCCGGCGATGCTAATTCGTTTTCGATTCGCTTCCTCACCTTCGTTTAGTTCAGCGGACTCCTTGATCTGGCGGGCATGGTGATCGGTTTTGAAATCATGCGGGTAGGGGTCGAAACCCAGTTTTCGGATTTCGTCCAGTTTTTCGTGGCGGAAACGTGCCTGTTCGGTCAGGCTCAGTTCGGTTTCTTTCATGGAGAATGTCAAAAAGCGGTTTAGGTGATCCGGGATTGTTCATGGTATGGCCGGGTTGCGCTTCCGTTGTGAAAGTCGGCGTTTCAGGTTTGCCAGGGTCCCGTTTGCTGTTGCGAATGGCCATTGGCCACAGGTGTTAAAACTAAGGAATTGGCGGCAAAAAAACGGGAATATTTCAACGGGATGTTTTTCGGCCGGACGAGGGGGAGATCACCCGGAAATATGGTTTACGGATATCTTGCCGGTGCGAGATACTCAACATTGTTTTGTATATTTCGGCTGTTACAGTTTCCGGTTACCCTGAAGGTTACGAAGCTGCAAAAATTGCGATAATCACGTGTATGGAGAGGTTTTTTCCGTGGAATGGATATTGAATTCATATGTTCCGGTAACGCTGCCGTCAGGATGTGTTCTGATAGCCGCTGAAGGTGTATTTCGTCAGGGCAAGAAACCGAAAAGCCCCGCAGATGTGGTTTCCGTACTGGAGCAGCTGATTGTCCATGAGGGTTTTGATCCGGAGCGATTTGAGTTGAAAAAGCATGAAACGGGTAAACCGTACGGTATTCTCGACGGAGAGGAGGTAGGCATCAGTATTTCCCATTGCAGCAGCTTGCTGGTTTGTGCGCTTCATACCAACGGGGAGACCGGCATTGATGTAGAACCGTGTTGCCGTCCGTTACATCCTTCCCTCCGCAACCGAATGATTCATCCCGGCGAGCAGGGTAATCTGCCGGAGGAGTTGTGTGGAATTCGCATCTGGACCGTCAAGGAAGCCGTACTGAAATATTTAGGCACCGGATTGCGGGTTGCGATGAATAAAATTAAACTGGAGATGACCAACGATTACCTCTTTCAGGCACAAATCAACGGTGATACCCTGACGGTGGCATCGTTCCTGTTCCGGGATCACTGGGTGGCGGTGGCCTTTCATCACCAGGAAAAACCGCAAAACCAACATGACACAACATAAGTTAGGCAAACAGCAGTTTCCCGGCGGATTTACAGTCATTGGAACCGGCCGGCTCGGCACCGCTCTGGCATCGCGCCTGCATCACAAGAGGTATCGTGTGCACAGCCTTTTCAACAGGTCGGAAGCGTCTTGCAGGAAACTTGCCGAAGAGACCGGTACCCGGCTTTACGGTACGTTTCCGGAGGAACGGAATCAGCTTGGCGACCTGGTATTTCTTGCGGTTCCCGATGATCAGATTGCCGTAGTTGCCAAAAAACTGGCAGATCGGTTTCCTGACCTGAGCGGATCCGCCTGGGTGCATACCTCCGGCGCCACACCGGCGGATGTGCTCCGGCCTCTTGCCGATTGCGGGGCATCCGTTGCCGCGTTTCATCCGGTCCAGACGTTTCACAAAAAGAACCGGGAAAGTGCTTTTGATCGTTGTTTCGTGACATTGCAGGGCGATCCGGATTTGTGCGGCGAGCTCAAGCATGTTGTCCAGGTTTTGGGGGCACGTCCGCTTGTCGTTGATGAGCAGCAGAAAATGGCCATTCATCTGGCGGCGGTCCTGGTCTGCAATTACTACGCTGCGCTCTTTTTCGGAGCACAAAAAGTCTTGAAAGAGCACCATGTGGAGGTACGCAGCCGGGAGCTGTTCGGACCGATCGTTACCCAAACGGTTGATGCGCTGCTTA
>SLLW01000434.1 GCA_007133875.1 Balneolales bacterium
GATGCCAGTCAACTGGCCGGACTTCGCCGTGCCCTGACCGGATCGGCCATGGCATCAGCCCCAGCCGCCCTGCTTGCCACCGCTCTGGCCATCCCGCTGGCCTACAACAGTGTACGGCATCCATCCCGCCTCACCCGCGGACTCGAACGCATTGCCTATCTGGGGTACGCCACGCCACCGCTGGCATTTGCCCTGGCCCTTATTTTTTTCACGCTGAATGCCGTTCCGGTACTGTATCAGACCCTTGCCCTGCTCATCGTCGCCTATGCACTGCACTTTTTGGCTGAAGCGATCGGCCCGGTGCGCAGCTCGCTCTATCAGGCCTCACCACGGCTCGAAGAGGCGGCCCGGTCACTGGGGTATGGACGGCTGAAAGCCTTTTTCTTTACAACATTTCCGGTGATGCGGAACGGTTTGATCGTTTCTGCTGCTTTTGTATTCATGTCGGCAATGAAGGAACTGCCGATAACGTTTCTTCTGGCGCCGGTCGGATACGAAACGCTGGCTGTCAATGTCTGGAGTTATACCGCAGAGGCGATGTTTGCACAAGCGGCTCCCTATGCACTTGTAATTTTGTTATTTTCTACGCTGTTTGTCGGTCTCCTGTTTGCCAAAGAGTGGACAGGCCGTCGATAACGATGGTAAACCGAACCGATCACCACAAACCCATGAACACACTACTTCAAACATCCGGACTCACCAAAGCATTTGAACCACCCGAGAATGTGGTGGATGATGTCTCATTCGCGGTTAACCGTCATGAGATTTTTGCACTGTTGGGACCCAGCGGATGCGGCAAGACCACAACGTTGCGGATGATTGCCGGATTTGAAAAACCCGATCGGGGCGAGGTGGTCCTGAATGACCGTAAACTGGTCGGGAAAAAGTTGTTCGTGGAACCTGAGGACCGTGGGATCGGATTCGTTTTCCAGGATTATGCCCTTTTTCCGCATCTCCCGGTGATCCGGAATGTGATGTTCGGGCTCAAGAATGTCCCCCGCAAAGAGCGGGAGGAGCGGGCGCTGGAAGTACTTTGTATGATGGGACTTCGTGACTTTCGCGACCGAAGTCCTTTTGAACTCTCCGGCGGACAGCAGCAGCGGGTCGCTCTGGCCCGGGCAGTTGCCCCGACCCCGGAACTTATTCTGCTGGATGAACCCTTTTCCAATCTGGATGCCGTTCTTCGCCATTCTACCCGTGACGAAGTCCGTACACTCCTGAAAAAAGCCGGAATGAGTGCGCTGCTGGTGACACACGATCAGGAAGAAGCGCTCTCCTTTGCCGACCGGATTGCTGTGATGAACGAGGGGCGAATCGAACAGATCGGTACCCCTGAAGAGGTCTATTACCGTCCGCGCACCCGATTTGTCGCACAATTTCTCGGAACCACCAATCTGATCACCGCCGAGGCAATCGGAGCTACTGCGTTAACCGAATTTGGCCGGGTCAATCTCGACCGGCCCGCCAACGGACGGGTAACGCTCTCCATCCGTCCGGAACATTTGACCATTGAAAAGCCGGACCGTAACCGCGACAACTATCTCGGCGAGGTAATCGCCAAGGCGTTCAAGGGTCATGACATTACCTACCGAATCCGGATAAAAGCCCGGGAATGTCTGGTCCATACCGATAACCGCATCAATTTTCACGCCGGCGACCGGGTAAATGTAAAACCGCTTGAAACCGCAGTAGTCCTGGAAGAGCCCACGGTTCCCATCCCGTCGGCCAAAACAGCAGTTTAACCTGGCGGGATGGTGGTCTGTCAGCCAAAACAGCGGTTTTACGTGGCGGGAAGGCGGTCTATCGGCCAAAACTTCAGTGTTGCCGGGCAGGGTGACAGCCTGTTACCATTCCATTCGGTCACGGTTCGATCAAAACGGCAGCGTAATCATCAATCCGCCGGTCATACTCCTCCTGAAGCAAGGGTGATGAGATTAGAAAATCAGCGGACGAACGGTTACTTGCAACCGGAATATTATACAGAACAGCCAGGCGCAGCAAAGCTTTAACATCGACATCGTGTGGTTGGGCAGACATCGGATCCCAGAAAAAGATCATCATATCGATCTCTCCGTTAGATATTTTTGCACCCACTTGCTGGTCACCCCCCAACGGTCCGCTCTTGAAACGGTGGACATCCAGTCCGAGTTCTTTGGAGATGATCCCGCCGGTAGTCCCGGTTCCGAACAGATCGTGTTTGCTCAGCAGTTTTTTGTTCCACTTTGCCCAGGCCAGAAGCTCCGATTTACGGTTGTCATGCGCAATCAACACGATGCGCTTGCGCTTTGACATCCTGATGACATTCTGCAGAAAGGGTTTTTTCTCCTGATCATCCGACGAACTTTTTTTGGTATCCATAGCATTTATTTGGTGATACATTCATTGAGGTCAGTCCGGTAACAATATACTCTACTCCGCCCTCTCACTCCAAATGTACCTCCGCGAGAAAATCCCCGGCATCACACTCCAAATGTACCTCCGGGAAAAAAATACCGGCATCTCATTTAGAAATCACTGAGGTCATCATCATCCAGTGGAATGATCTCTTTTGCCATGGATTTCCCATTACGAACGGTGTCATTCCTCTGATTTCGTGACGGCCGCTTATCGGCATTTGCATTTGAGGATACACCAGTGGATGCGAAATGTGATCCGGAACGCGAACCATTCGGTTTTTGATTGTGATATCCGTTTCCGTTGTATCCGTTTCCGTTACCATTTCGAGCGGATCCGTACTGAGTTGTGGATAACGACATCTCTGCCCCTCTGCGTGTCCTGTTCTCTGTATTGCTGTCGGTTCCGCCCACCAGGGCAAGCAACCCGTTCACCATGTTACTCAATTCTTTGGCCTGCGATGCAAGTTCTTCAGCAGTACTGGCCGCCTCCTCCGAAGACGCTGCATTCTGCTGAACACTTTTATCCATTTCGGTCATCACTGCATTCAACTCATGGATACCGGTGGACTGCTCTTTGGATGCGGCCGAGATTTCAACAACCAGTGTACTGATATCGGAGATGCTGTTCCGGATGCTATCCAGATTTTCCGATACTTCTGCAGCCACTCTTGTCCCACTATCGGCACTGGTTTGTGACTTCTGAATGAGTTCGGATGTGACATTTGCCGCGTCCGCACTTCGCTGTGCCAGGTTCCGCACCTCTTCGGCCACTACGGCAAACCCTTTACCGGCCTCACCGGCCCGGGCGGCTTCCACAGCGGCATTCAGTGCAAGTAAATTGGTCTGAAAGGCGATATCATCAATGGTTTTAATAATTTTCGACGTCTCCTCCGAGGAGCTGCGAATATCCCCCATTGCCTGATTCATTCGTTGCATCGCTTCCACACCACTGTCCAGCAAAGGATCGATATTTCGTACCGCTGTCTCCGCCTGACCTGCGTTTTCCGCCGTGTTGGTCGTCTGGGCGGACATCTCTTCAAGCGACGAAGTCGTCTCCTGCAAACCGGCAGCCTGTTCGCTGGCACTTTCAGAAAGCTCCTGGCTGGAACCCGAGAGTTGTGTCGATGAGGCATCCACCTGTTCGGTTCCGGAAATCAATCCCTCAATAACCACCCACAGCGACCGGTTGATCTCCCTGCTGAAATACCAGGAAACCGCGATACCGGTGACGGAAAACAGTACCAAAACCAGAAATAAGAAAGGCAGAATCTGATTTCTCACACTTGCCGACAGCGAATGAACATCATCCATCGGTATTCCGATAAAATTGAGGCCAATAATCTCATTATTCTCTCCGATAATCGGATCATAGGCGGTAACATAATTGCTGCCCAGAATTTCCGCTTCCCCAACATATGTGGTACGGCGCATCACCGGTTCATACGCTTCACTATCGGTTCCCAAACGTGTCCCTACCGCTCTCTGTCCATTATCCTGAATACTGGTGATGATACGGGTAAAATCATTGCCCTCCCGCTGAAACACCGTGGCAACGACACCAAGATCCCTGGAGATTTCATCAATAACATCATTTCTGCCCGATAATTGGTTTCCATGTTGATCGGCTAAATTACCGTTCTGTAATGACAAATCTCCGAAATGGAGCTGTACATACGTTCGTTTTGCCTGGATATCCCCCTCCATTTTCATGTTAAGGGTCAGATTACTCATTGAATCCATCCCGCGTCCCAAAACAATAACAGCAATCACGGTGTAAATTATACCGGCAACCAGAAGTAACGAAATCGTCATGAACAGCAGACGGGACTTAATGGTCCAGTTATTTATGGTATTGCGAAAGAGACCCATATATCCTCGAAACTTATTAATTCATAATAAAACAGCCGAACCTGTCAGATGAATGATATCACCTGAAGCCGGATAATAATATCAGCAGACCTGATTCGGATTAAAAAGGTGTAACCCTGTGTACCTCTTTTATCGATCGGAAATATGGAAACTTTAGATGCGGGCGAAAAATAATATCACGTACATGGCACACCCATCATTACTCCTTAAGAGGCTTGATGTTACATGGAATAACA
>SLLW01000036.1 GCA_007133875.1 Balneolales bacterium
ACAGCCACTCCCGTTGGGGCAGCGTCTCAAGGAATGCGGTATCAAACAGAACAGCTTTCGGGTGGTAAAAAGCTCCTATGGTGTTTTTTCCGAAGGGGTGGTTGATTCCGGTTTTCCCGCCGATGGCACTATCCACCATGGCCAATAGTGTAGTCGGAACCTGGTAGAGTGGCAATCCGCGCATCAGGGATGCAGCTGCAAAACCGGCAAGATCGCCGGTGACCCCACCACCCACCGCGATTAACGGGGTATTCCTTCGCAGTTGTTCTTCGAAGGCAAAATCAATAATCGCGTTCCACATTCCGGTGCCTTTTGACAGCTCCCCCGATGGTATAGTAAAGTAACGGGTTGATTCCGGAGGAAAGGCTGCTTCAAGCAACGATTGATGTGCTTTCAAAACACGTTCATCCACTACAACCAGTGCTACGGAAGCACCGTTGGTTTGGTTGTTACCAATCACCGACGGCAATACCTCTTCGCGCAGGGCGGGAAGTTCGTCAAAAAGTACAAACCGGCACTCCGTATGGTCGGTAGTCTTAAGAGGTGGAAGCTGATGCATGCTTTTTGAGTACCCTGATAATTTCGTTAGCTGTTTCGTGTTTTTCCCACTCCGGTTTGACGTTTATTTGGTAATCTGCGTTCCGGTAAAGCGGCTTTCGCTGATCCAGCAGCGTAGAGACTTTTTCACGCAACGCTGCTTCACTTAATAAATGACCGTGCTTGTCCCGAATAAGCGGTCTTTTTTTGTCGTTCTTTAATCGTTGGACGAGCACCTCTTCCGGAACGTTCAAATAGACCAACACACCGGCTTGTTTTACAAGCGCTCTGACCGCTTCTTGTTGCAAAGCCCCGCCACCAAGTGCGATGACCATGGGACGCTCCGTTAAAAGGCCCTTTAAATATTGAAGTTCAAGTTTTCGGAAATGAGGCTCTCCTCCAACCGTAAAAATTTCCGGAATGGATAGATGTTCTCCCTTTTCGATCTCGTTGTCCAGGTCGCGGAATGGTTTCCCAAGTTTGCCGGCAAGGGTTCGGCCAACGGCGCTTTTCCCCGAGCCCATAAAACCGGTCAGTACAATAACTTCTTTCTGATTCATAATATCGTAAGTTACGAATATTTCACGAATCAGGTAAGTCCGGTTTTGCCGGTGTAACCATCTCCACGCGTTCGTTGGTAACCGTTACCTGACCCGGTGCTGCTCCCTTTGGTTTCCTGACATGTTTTCGTTTAGCCGCCATTACCGGAACCATGGAGGATCCCACCTGCCGGGAGTAGGCCGCTGCAAATGATGCCACTTTATGGACAAGTGCGTTATCGGGCCATCCGGTTTGGCTCTTATTTCGCAAAATGACATGTGACCCGGCCGCACCCCTGACGTGCATCCAGATATCTTCTTTATGTGCCAGTGAAAGCAGTGCATCATTGCTTGTTGCACTTTTTCCGATCCAGACTTCGTAATCTCCGAGTTTGACCAGACGGTAGGGCCTGGCTTCCTGTTTTTCATCGGAAGGTGACAACCCCATCTGCTGAAGCTGTTCTTTGTGCTTCCGGAACCATTTTTCAAGTGCAGACGGATGCTCAATTTCGCTCAATTCATCAACCCTTTTACGAATCTCTGTGAGTTGTGAAGCAATTTGTCTCTTTTTTTTTGCGGACATCGATACATCCTGCCGGATTTTTGCGGCTTTGTCGTAATACTCTTGAGCCTGTTTTACAGGAGTATTACCCGATTTCACAGGGATGGTAATTTCACTTCCCTCATCCGACCAGTCGGTAACTTTCAACTCGCTACCGGCTACCTGTGATGTGGGATCGGCCTGACTCATAAGTAAATGGCCAAAATGTTCCAACCGGTCTGCTTTCTCCAGTCTTTCAGGCTCTTTCTCAAACTCCTTGATCTGTTTCTCCAGTCCGCGAAGCCGTTTTTGAAGTTTTTTTAAAAGATCATTTTTGCGGGGTAAAAGGCGTTTTTTTTGATTTTCAGAGAGAAAAAGGGTGCGTACCGCATCATTTACATTATCAAAAATACGGTCCGGTGGGTACGACAGATATTCCTTCGGAAGCAAACTGATGTGCCCCTCGGCGGTAATGTAAATCTCCTTCGGATTGGAAAGTAAACTCTGCAGGTCTCCAATCTTCCGTGCAAGCTCATCATTTCCGATGGTTTCATCCAGGCGGCAGGTATCGATGATATCATTAATGAGTCCACGTGGAAAACTCCTGTCAATCGCTATGATGCGTTTCTTCAGTGGAAGTTTATGAAGTGACTCCCCGGTATTACGGGGTTGATTATCGGCAGATCCGTCCGGAGTTTTCGTTGTTTTCGGCGTTGGCTTGGCGGGTTCCGGCGCGCTCTTACCGGCCCAATCTGATGGGCTTTTAAAAGCGGACTTGATTACTCCATCCCTGGTCAAAAACAGGTTTGGACGACTGCTGAAAGGTTTGAAGACCAGTTCGAAGGAAGACTCGATAAATGTAATGCGTACCAGCCGGTCATGACTGGAAACCATTTCGATATCGGATACATTTTTTCCCGTAATCTCCGGAAAAAACGAAGCCGCATTACGGGATGGCATACCGGCGCGGGCATCCCAAAACAGGGCTGTACCGGGTGATGATGCCGAAAAAGTAAGCTTGCCGGATCCTGCCGGTTGAAAAAAAATATCAATTTGGTCTTTTCTGTGAGACCAGACTTCGATAACTTCCTTTCCCGGCATTTTGTATCTTAACTCTTCAACGAGCGAAAGTAATGTGTAATAATTATTCATATTAAAATTAAAAGTGCAGAAGCGCTTTTATAACTAATTTTTACGAACACTATGAATTACCCAATATTCAGTGCCATTGTCAATCAAGCAGAAGCCCGCCTCTCCAGGAGAGCCATCAATGTAGAGCAATTCAGACTATGGAATGAAGAAAAAATCAATGCGACCGGCCTTGAAATCGGAATGAATTTATCAAACCGGTCCAACCATGTAAAACGACTGTCGATCAACCTTGACTGGGACAAATTCAGGGAAGCCGGGCTTGCCAGGCAATTGCCGGGAATGGAAAAGCATCCGTTGCTGAACAACGACGTATTTAGTGGAAAGAAACTCACCCCTTATATCGATGTGGAAACAATCTGGTATTTTGATGAAGAGGCACTATACCAAAAGCTTGACTCACAGGTTGGCAATCGCCGTATAGAAGCGGCCAGTCACTGGATGGAATTTATAAACCGGGAATTAAAGCGTGTATTCACCGACGAAAACCTGATTACCAGATGGCATGTGGACATTGAGGGTGATATGGACGGGCGTTATGTTACCGATATGAGCCTCATTTCATACATGCAGTATCATCTGGAAGATTTCGAGTCGTTGAATGATATCCACAGTTATCTTGAGCAAAAGATCCAGAATATTTTTCAGCTCACGGAAGCCATAATGAAAATTGCATCCAAGACACTGGAGCAGGCGGCATAATACAACAATACCATAGCCGGGCGGATTTGCCGGACTATGGTATGTAGTTCCCAAGCTGATATAGAAGCAATTACCAATGGCAATGCGGCCGGCCGGAATATTTTCTATGCCGGCTGTGCATTGCCAGTGTGTAATTCAATACGTATCTAAAACGGATCTATCTCTTCTTGTGTCTGTTTTTACGCAGTCTTTTCTTTCTTTTGTGTTTCGCAATTTTTGCTCTTTTACGTTTCTTTCCGCTTGGCATACTGTTTTCCTTTTGAAGTTCCGATTAATGATAAATTTCCTGGTGGTACTGATTCAGATACCCCTGGATCATCTCTTTCCAATGGGTCTCCTCATCCGCCAATACCGTAGCCCTGTCAAAATAGGAAATACTTTGTTCTGTATTACCCATCTGGTGCAGTAAAACACCGGCATTAAAATTGGCACGAATATGATCAGGCTCCTTTTCCAAAACCTGCATCAGTGTTTCATACGATTTATCCGGTTTCAGGAGGCTCATGTACACAACGGCCAAATCCGTTTTGAGATCCGTGTCACCGGGTTTTCGTTCAAGGGCCTTAATATACATGGATTCGGCCTTTTTTCCAGTATTTTTAGAAATCTCCTCCTCCACGCCTCTCCGGACCTGTTCCAGGTACAGGTCACCGGCTTCTTTCCAGTCATGGGCTTCACCGGTTATAACCGCCCGCTTTTGAGCATATACGGCCGCATTGCCAAACTGTCCGGCGTCTGAATATCGTATGACAAGTTCGCCTAAATAGGGAAGTTTTTCACGCGGATTTTCGAGGGTATCAAGCACTGTTATGACGTATGCGACACGATCATAATCAATTTCGGATGGTTCCGTCGGGTTCCCGGCATTCTTGTAATCGTCTGCGGGTGGTGTCTGGTTAATCTGATTTGCACCCGAACGATCCCTGCTGTCCTGATAAATGACAAAGACAAGCGAACCGATGGTCACCAAAAGTACGGCAACGATAAACCAACGATTGAACATACCTTAAACTACTCTATTCTGTCT
>SLLW01000397.1 GCA_007133875.1 Balneolales bacterium
GCATCGGCAAAACCGACAAATGCTATCAACAAAAATACCACAACCCATGCGGTTGACGACCTCGAAAACCTTTTCATGTTACCATCCGGAATAATATCGCGTTACAAATAAGTTAAAAAAACGGGTTTATCGTTGATGAGATTACATATGAGCTTCAATCAGGCTCCGGTATCCATCAAAGGAGCCGGGGCTGTCGATGGCCTCGCCGTTTATAAAAACGGTTGGCACTGACCGTACACCCAGCTGACGCCCGTCATCATAATCTGAACGGATCCGGTCCATCAGCCCGGGATCTTCCAGGTCGGCTTCAAATTGTTCACGGTCAAGTTCGAGTGAGTCGACAAACTGGTTGAACATCGTCTCGGCATCACCGCTGCGTGACCACCGCTGCTGATTGATGTAGATCAGGTCATGCATATCCCAGAACTGACCCTGCCGGCCGGCAGCTTCGGCATAAGTGGATGCAAGACGTGAAAACTGGAAATTTTGCAGCGGGAAATGGCGGTAAATAAACAATACCTCATCGCCCAGCTCTTCGCTGAGGCGATCATCCATGGATGCATAAAACCGACAGGCAGGACATTGAAAGTCGCTGTATTTGATAACGACCACATCGGCATCCGGGTTGCCCTTCATCCAGTCATCATCCCGGACCTCCAGAATTGCCGAGCGCTCGTCTGAATTGTTAGCGGGAGCACTGTTGGCTACCGTAACGTCCGACTCCTGTCCGGCAAACCGGACCATCACCAGGACAACGATCACAATTACTCCTATAAAGCCGCCCCAAAGCACATATCGTTTATTCATATCACAAATAAGATTAATTTATACCGAAAATATTAGCTAAAGCTACAAAAACCGGGAGCCCTTTCCCACTGCCGCGAGTATCTATTCTTTGATCAGTGATACACCAAAGAATTGCCATCCCACTGCCAACCATTCAAAATATCGATAACAAAACCGTTTATCACCGCATAAATCAGGTGATCATCGCGATAAAAAAGCAAATTAGCATCGGAATCCGGGAATGTACCGGCCGGTTGTGTCCCACCGATACTAACGATGTTATATGGCAAATCGGTATGAGTTTTTTCAGGAAGATGTCTTACTCGTATGGCGGTATATCCCTGTTGCAACAATTTTTGGGGATCCGCCGCCTGAAGTCCTTCTACCGTCTCAAACAGTTCCGGAAAGACCTCGCCCGGCACAACACGAAGTCCGCCGGCGTCAATCTCCTCGTAACCGTTGAACGTTGACAAATCCCCTGATTCGGCGACAATGCCGTGAATATAATATCCGGCGGCGTCATCTGTATTGATTTCAGTCCGGTTGATGCCGATATCCATCCGGACCTCCTCTTCCTTATACCGGAGCGAGGCTCCCCGGAAAACCGTGTCAAAAAGCCGGAGTTTGTTGGGTGGAATAGCATCATAATCGGCAACACTCCACTTTTGAAACGTTTCCGAAGCTATCAGGTGCAACGATGTGATCAGAATCAGCCCGTTTATTTTTCGGATAAATTGCTTCTCCGGGTCATCTTTTTTGCCACCACTTTCCACAAGAACCGTGCTGGTCCCCCATTTCTGCATATTGTCCCCAAATGCCCGGGGTTCAAATTCATCGGAGTAGGCGGCAACATGGCCGGGTATCACCTGCTGAAGCATCCCGTTCACACCGGCGATCAGCTGCATGCTCCGCTCACGTTTCGGGTCAATGGTGCGTTGCGCATCAAATGGCGGCGCCAGAAATGAGATAATGGCGCTTTTGGGTGACTCGCCAACCGAATACCGGGTGCTTTGATCGTGCAGGTTAAACCCGTATTCGGCTTGTAGTTCATCACGGATCCGTTTCAGCAGGCGGGATTCCGGGCACTGCCGCTGTACCGCATCGCGATTCATATCCACCCCGTATGGGGTGTGCCGCTGGAATCGCTCGGCTGCATCCGGGTTGAGCATCGGTATGGCGTGAAGCGTGATCTGCTGCAGAATTCCTGTCTGCAGACCGGACAAATCGGCACCCATCCCATCCGCTGTTAAAAATCGGAACAGATCCAGTAACGCCAAGGTGGCGGTCGCCTCATCACCGTGCATTTGTGACCACATCAGCACCGGGATATCACCGGTACCGATGGAGAGCCGAAACAGGCCGCGTCCTTCCGCCGATTCCCCTTCCCGGGTAAGCGTGACCGCGGGATGGGCGCCCAGTTTTTCCAGTAACGGCACCAGATCGTGATGTTTGAACCTTCGGCGGGTCAATGCCGGCTCCTTATAATCTTCATACCGGGCAACAAGCTGCCGGATTACGGCTTCATCTAAACTTCCGGACATGGGCAACAACGGGATTGTGGTGATATCGATGATCGGAATATTATCAGAAATACTGCTTTTCACAACATTTGCGGGATAATTCCATTATTTTAATTTTAGTATTGGTGTTTACATAACCGTTATCACACTTCCTTTACCTATGCCCATGCGCTGCTATCTGCCTTTTTGTCTCATTATAATTGTTTCGATAACGGGTTACATATCCTCTGCCGAGGCTTTTTCCAACAAACCGGAATATCTTCCCGGCCGAATTATCGTCAAACTGGAAGACTCGCAGACGTTCTCCGACAAACAACGAATACAGGAGAAATCGCTGCATAAAGGGCGGGATGAGGTTTCCGGTGATCATCCGCAAGAAATTCTGAACCGGCATTTGCGTGATCACGGTATACAAACCATGGAACCGCTCTTCCGGTCAGGATCCGCCACACGTGCAAAACGTATCTCCGGGGAAGACCGTCGAGGCGATCGGCTTGCGGAGCTAACAGATGGTTTTGAGCGGACTTTTTTCATCACCTACAGTTCGGGAGAAGATCCGGTGGACCTCTCCCGGGAAATCAGTCAGCTTCCCGGTGTTGCATATGCCGAGCCCCATTTTATCCGCCGGACCATGCAGCCGTATATCCCCAACGATTCCCTGTACGGCAGTACCGGACAAAACTTCTTTGAATATCAAAATTTCCACCACGCCTGGGGGATTACCCAAGGCTCTTCGGATGTGGTGATCTCCATTGTTGACAGTGGCGTTTATTACAATCATCCCGATCTGATCGAAAAACTCTGGCGCAACCCCGACCCGGGCCGGGCCAATGAGTTCTTCTCTGATTGGGAGATTGTAAACGATACAATCGGCTGGAATTTCTGGGAAAGCGGGGATGTCTTTGAAGGTGAAGATCCGGAGCAGAATGCCAATCCGATCGGCAACTTCTCCACACACGGAACGCACGTCGCCGGAATTGCTGCTGCCGACACCGATAACGAAATCGGCATCGCCGGAACCGGATTCAACACAATGTATATGCCGGTCAAAGCGGGTGGCGGGGATGTGGAAAACAGCAACGTTATCGCATATGGGTATCACGGGGTTATCTACGCCGCCCTGAATGATGCCGATATTATCAACTGCAGTTTTGGCGGGGCGGGATTGTCCGAATTTGGAAAAGAGGCGGTTGCGTTTGCCACGGAGCGGGGGTCGCTGGTTATTGCCGCAGCTGGTAACAACGGAAACGATGACCCCTTTTACCCGGCTGCCTATCAAAATACACTGGCTGTCGGGTCGGTGTCGCGCAACCATAATGATGTCCTCTCCGGATTCTCCAATTACGGATATTATGTGGATGTTTTTGCAACAGGTGAAGGAATTCTCAGCACCTATTTTGACTATGATGCTGACGAAGTGGCGTGGACACCCAGCTACCACTCCACCAGCGGGACATCCATGGCGACTCCGGTGGTCAGCGGACTGGCAGCACTCATCAAAGCCGAGTACCCGGACTGGTCTCCCCGGCGTATCGCTGCACAGATTCGCGGAACCGCCCGGTCCATTAGGGCGTCGAACCCCGGTGACGAGTATGAACATCGCCTGGGCAAGGGCCTGATTGATGCAGAATCGGCGCTGACCAATATCATGCCCGGCATCAAGGTATTGGATTATACCTTTGATCAGGAGGACGGCAGTAAAATCAATCTTGGTGAGAGCGGTACCGTTACAATCACTGCCGCGAATTATGGAGAATCAACCAGCAGCCTGAACTTCAATCTCGAAGTTATCCAGCCCGGGATTCATATAGAACAGGCGTCGGTAAACCTTGGGTCCGTCGCAACCGACGATACCATCCAGGTCTCATTCGAAATAGAAATCTTCGATACGTACGACCCATCAGAAATTCCGCTGTTCCGGCTGGATATATCCGACAATACGGCAAATTACAGCGACTTTTTCATGTTTGAATACAACCGGCTGCTGTTCGAAATCATGGATATAAATACCATTCAGGCTTCGATCTCATCCGACGGAACCATCGGTTTCATGGATGCCTTAAGTTCGCAAGGCGGCATCGGATTTATTCCGGAAAACTACGGAAATATCCTCTACGAAGGTGGATTGATGGTATCGGCCGACCTGCAGCCATTCGGAGCCACCGACCGAACCCCGGTTATCATCAA
>SLLW01000376.1 GCA_007133875.1 Balneolales bacterium
TCCTCCGGGTGATCATGTATGGAGGTGTAAAATACAATGTGGTTCAAATAAATACAGGGAGAGCCGATATGATGATAAGAAATTTTCTGATGACCGCCGTCGCCATGGTGATGCTGGCCGGTTTTACTGCGTGTGATCCGGAATCAGTGACAGATGAGGTGACCGTTTCGATGGTGGATCCCGATGCAACAAATGAGACCCGCGCCCTTTTTGTAAATATGAGGGATCTGGCCGGGGATTATATCCTTTTTGGCCATCAGGATGATCTGGCATATGGGGTGCATTGGAAAAATGAACCGGGCCGGTCGGATGTCAGGGAGGTAACCGGAGCATATCCGGCAGTTTTTGGATGGGAACTCGGCGATCTTGAACTCGGAGCTGAAGAGAATCTGGATGCGGTCAATTTTGAAAATTTGAAGGGCTGGATTCGCGAAGCTTATGAAATGGGCGGAATAAATACGATTAGCTGGCATCTCAACAATCCCGTCACCGGTGGAGACGCCTGGGATACCGAAGGACGGCCGGTGGCTACCATACTGCCCGGCGGAGAAAACCATGAGTTATTTAACGAATGGCTGGACAGATTTGCCGAATTCGCAAATGATCTTACGGTGGAGGTTGATGGTGATGAGCAGTTTATTCCGATCATTTTCCGTCCCTGGCACGAACACAACGGAAGCTGGTTCTGGTGGGGCGCCGACCACTGCACCCCTGAGGAGTATAACGAGTTGTGGCGATATATGGTAACCTATCTGCGAGACGAAAAGGGCCTGAATCACCTGATTTGGGCACATTCTCCGGGAAGCTTTGATGGCATGGCTGAGTTTCTGGAGCGCTATCCGGGTGATGATTATGTGGATCTTGTGGGTTTTGATATGTATAACATTGACCAGGATAATTACATTGAAAGCATGCGGTCACTTGTCGAGTATGCCGAGGAGCGTGGTATGATTGCCGCTTTCACCGAAACCGGAAACGAAGCGTTGCGGGATGAAACCTGGTACACAGAGGTACTTTACCCGCTTATCACACAGGATGAAGTTGCCCGGCGCATCTCCTATGTGCTGGTTTGGCGAAATTCACATGAGGAGACCGATCGTGTGGATCACTACTATACCCCCTATCCGGGTCACCCAGCCGCGGATGATTTTGTGCGGTTTTATGAAAAAGACGAGATCATTTTTCAGGATCGGTTACCGTATATGTATTCCATAGATGATGAAATTCAACCTCGAATAATGCCGTAGAACACTACCCGGGATCCCCGTGTAACCGGCTCTCCTGTTCTCGAGGATCTTCTGTAAAGAAATAGTCAATTTCATCTATGGAATCGACAGCAAAAGCATAGAAAAAGCGTAAGGCATCGCTTCCTGTGTTCCGTATGCTGTGTATGGCATTGCCGGGGATAAATATGGCTGTTCCCGGAGCGACTTTGTATACGGCTCCATCGATAGAGATTGAGCCTGACCCGCTTAGAATATAGTAGATTTCCGATTGTTCATGTCGATGTGATTTGAATTCGTTACCTGGCAGGATTTCCGCCAGTCCTGCCGTCAGGTCTTCGGTCGGTGTTTGTCCGGAACTGAACAGGGTGCGCCAGCAAATATCACCATGTACCCTGTCGCTCCATCCATCGGGGCAGGGCCCCTCGTGTTTTATAACAGGTTGTTTTTTTACTGTCATAAACCGGTTCATTGGATATCCAGGATTTTCTCATTCTATACGATATAATATAATGACTACAGAAATAAACGCATCCGAAAATAATAAACCCCGTAATTATGAGGGGGCCGGAGACTCCATCCGTCCGGACAGGCAGGGCGATATCCGGTATCTGCATGATGGCTGGGTTTTCGGGCCGGCAGATTCGACAAATACGGGCGGTTCCGGCAGACTGGCGAATGTCTCCATACCGAAAAGAATGCCGGCTGAAGTGCCGGGTACGGTCCACACCGATTTGATGAAGAATGGTGTGATCGACGATCCCTGTTACCGCGACAACGAATATGACCTGCAGTGGATCGGGGAGCGTGACTGGATATATCACACCGAGTTCCGGGTTGATCAGGAATTATTGCAACACCGGAATATCGAGCTGGTGTTTGAAGGACTTGATACCTGGGCCGAAGTCTATTTAAACGACCGGAAAATTCTTACAGCCGATAACATGTTCCGTACCTGGAGAGTGGATGTGTCGGATCATCTGACGCAAGGTAAAAATCAGCTGGAAATACGCTTCAACAATTACATCAAGGTGAACAAGCCAAAATGGGATGCGGCTCCCTATCGGTTGCAAGCAGTAGATAATAACGACCAGGCAGAGGTCAAACTGAGCGTATACTCCCGAAAAGCGGGATTCCACTTCGGATGGGATTGGGGCCCGCGTCTGGTAACATGCGGTTTATGGAGGCCGGTCAGCCTTCAGGTATGGGATGATTTCAAGATCACATCGGTTCATTTTCAACAAGCTTTTCCCGAAGAACAATCGGTCGAAATAACTGCAGTCGTGGAGGCAGCTGCAACCCGGTCTCAGGAGGTATCCATTGACGTACGAAGCAGCGGACAGGTTCATGCAACAGAAAAGGTCACCCTTCGTGAAGGGACTCACTGCTATCCGGTAAGGTTCCGGATAAAGGATCCGAAACTTTGGTGGTGCAATGGGCTTGGCAATCCCCATCGCTACACCTTTATTGTGGAAGTGAAAGGGGATACCGGATTAACAGACCGCACTGAAACCCGAATTGGAATTCGGAAATTGCGGCTGGTCCGTGACGAGGACGATGCCGGCCGCAGTTTCTATTTCGAATTAAACGGCCGACCGGTTTTTATCAAGGGCGCCAATTACATCCCACAGGATAATTTCCAGAATCGCGTGACTCCGGAACGGTGCGAAACATTGATTCGATCGGCAGCAGAAGTACATATGAACATGCTTCGGGTCTGGGGTGGAGGAATTTATGAAGAGGATCATTTTTATGAACTTTGCGACCAATACGGGATTCTGATCTGGCAGGATTTAATGTTCGCCTGTGGCATGTATCCATCCGATGAAGATTTTCTGGAGAGCGTCTGGCTGGAAGTTCGGGACAATGTGCGCAGATTGAGAAATTATGCCTGTATCGCGGTATGGTGCGGCAATAACGAAAATGAGATGCTGTGGCATCTGATGTGGAAGTCGCACTACTCTTCCGATCAGCAGAAACAATACGAACATGATATGCATAAACTGTTTTACGATACCATTCCGAATGCCATCCGGGAGGATGACAGGACACGGGATTATGTGCCGACATCTCCAACGGCGGGATTTGCCGGGCGCGCGTATAAGACGGGGAGTCTGCATTATTGGGATGTCTGGCATGGGCGAGAACCTTTTGAAAATTACCGGAACCATATCGGACGATTTATGACCGAGTACGGGTTTCAGTCTTTTCCCGATCTGGAGTCGGTGAACCGGTTTAGCATTGCTGATGATCACGATATCGGCTCCCGTGTCATGGAAGCACATCAGCGCTGCATGGAGGATGAGCGGCGGGACCGGCAGTACGGCAACCGGCTGATTGCCCATTATATGGAGCGCTATTTCCGAACTCCGAAAGATTTTTCCTCTTTCCTGCTGGTTTCCCAGCTGCTTCAGGCCAAAGGCATGGCAATGGCGATCGAGAGCCACCGGGTCGGGAAATCTGACCGATACTGTATGGGAACCATGTTCTGGCAGCTTAACGACTGTTGGCCGGCAATCTCGTGGTCAAGTGTGGATTACTACGGCCGGTGGAAGGCTCTGCATTATCATCTTAAGAAAATTTATGGGGACCTCCTGATTGTTGTCCGGCCGGAAGATGGGGATGACGCACGCATCTCATTCAATATCGTCTCCGACCTCCCATATCCGTTGACCGGATGCGAACTGAAAATGACCGTCAGGAGCTTTGGAGGCGATGAGGTGTCACAGCAATCAATGCCGCTGGACATTGCGGCGGAGCGTGTCGTGAAAGCCATGGAATTCCGGAAACCGAAGCTAACCGGTAATCAGGATGAGAAACAGCTGTATATCCGGGCGGAGCTGCACCAGGACAGGAAGTTACAAGCCAGTCAGCTGTACTTTTTTGTCAACGAAAAAGATTTGGCACTCACGGATCCCGGTCTTTCGTATGAAATGTTAACTGTTGCCGGTGGATACCGGATCACGCTTCATTCCCGGCGTTTCGCAAAAAATGTATATTTGTCATTGGAAGGTGTTGAACACCATTGCTCTGACAACTTTTTTGATATGGAGCCGGGAGAGACAAAAGAGGTAGTGATGAAGACTTCGGGTGATGTACCGAATGTGGAGAAGAAGGTCCGGGTGATTTCTTTGATCGATACGTATTATTGACGCGCATTCAGAGAAAAATCCGGGCATGCAGTTGCTCCCGGATTTTATATGTTCAGACTAAGTCAGGTGCATGAATTCACTCCCGGGGTTCATTGGGATCCTGCGGCAGACCGA
>SLLW01000330.1 GCA_007133875.1 Balneolales bacterium
AATTGCCTTCCAGATCAAGATCGAAAAGGTTGTTATTTCCTTTTTGATTTACATGGATATCATTGCTATTACCAACGATGGACATGAATGCCTGATTGAATATACCATGTTGAGTAATAAAGCTACTGTTTTCCCGTCCAGACTGCATGATTTCAGCAATATTGTCACTGTCAAATTGTACAATATTAGCGAGATTGCTATTCCCGTACTGAACGATAGTGGCTGTGTTGTCTGAACCGTCCTGAAGAATATCCGCAACGGAACCGCCGGTTCCATTGCCATCAGGCAGTGTACGGTTCGAATTCAAACCAGGTGGGGTAAATGGCAATACGGCACCGCTCTGAGCAACATATGCTGTGTTATGGTCTCCGTGCTGTTCAACATACGCTTCGTGATCCCCACTACCATCATTATCAAATGGTGGCGGATTGGCTTCCCGGTTTCTACGCGATCTTAAGCTCATCTGTTCATTCTCACTTGTAACCCCTTGTAACACGGTAGCGGAGTTATCGCCACCATCCTGAACAACACTTGCCACATTTCCACCTCCGGACCCCTCGTTACTGCTATGAGGCGGAGGATTGGGATTACCATTACCAGGAGGATTAAAACCCACACTACCACTGTTGTTCTGCATGACAACGGCCTGATTACCTGTTCCCGAGGATTGTACCACAGTAGCGTAGTTATCATCTCCAAATTGCTCTACAAGTCCGGTATTCGACAATACACCCAAATCTCCGCCAAAGATCGTTTTTAGCCTTTGGCGAATTTCATTTTTATCAAAATTGTGGAAATGTTCGCCGGCAGTTCGTTCCCACGGCTCAATAGAGCTTCGCTGACTTTCGCCTGCACCTACCTGCCCAATAAATGCCTCTGATTGAGATACCTGCTGCCCTGATGCAAGACTGGTATTTGCCAGCAACATTGCTATCAGCAACAGTGTACATGTGATATAGTTTTGCATTCTACTCATGGCTTTGATGCTATAGCTATTGATCTTTTGTTTTGTACAGATAAATGTAAAGAAATAAAAAGAGCAAACCCTGATTATGGTGAAATTCTAACGTTTTAGCCTGTTTTATGATACTTTCATAATTTTGAGAGCAATTTTTAAAACACCCGATTCCCCCCATATCCGATGCAAACATTCATCCATCCCGGAATCACCTTTTGCTACTGTTTACAATGGAACAGCAACCATAGCATTTTGTGCTGCGCACCATGAAGCTGTGGCCAGAAAATCACCCTGATAATTACGATAATCCCTCTTCAGAGTCTTAAAACCGGTAGAATGTCACCCCACCACCGAAACTCCAAACCCGATCATTATACCTGCCCAGTTGCACACCGTCCAGCCCATCTTTCAGAGCATAGCGGTGACGAACAGAAAAATGAATTCCGACCCCTTCGGTAAGCATGTATTCCAGGCCGGCGGCTCCGCTTACATAGGGGAAATAGTCGTCCCAACTGGGACGAAACCAACCATCCTCCATTACCATCGCACCTCCGCCAATTTCGAGAAATGGCGTTATGGAATAATCGGGGAACAATACTCCTCTCACTGAGAGTTGTGCCCCGCTAAACGTTTTTTCAAATTCATGTTTGGCCGCAATTTCTCCACGATTCACCGATAAGCCTCCAAACAATCGCGGTGATAAACGCACCATTAGATCAACACTACTGAAAGGACGTGTTAATGGATCCGGGTAATTCCCCCGGTATCGCTGGCCACCGAGATTCAGGCCCAGTCCAAGATTTCCTCTGCGATCAGTTATTTGACGGCCGAAAACATCGATATTTGCCTTGGCCACCTGACGTTGATCATAGGCTGCAAAGTACTCATCGAGAAACTCCTCTTCATCGGATGCTACCGCCCATAATTGATCGCGGATTCCCTCCATTACCAGTTTTTCAACCGCTTTTTCGATGGCACGGGTTACCGCAATTGTACTGGGTTCATTTACCGTATAGCCTGCTTCGCCCTCAATTATTTTATCCTCATCAACAAAACGGAAGATGTGAGCATCAACTTTTTGGGATAGTATGGTTTCAGTGCTGTGAACGGTCTTCAGAATGCGACTGTTCTGCGTTGATACCGCCCGAAGATAGATGGTCACTTTGTCCTGACGAAACTCCGAAGATCCACCGATTCCAAGATAGCGTGCTCCTGCTCCACCTGTCATGATATTGGAATCATATCCGATTATCCCCCCTTCCAGCATAACTCCGGCATACATCATTGGCGGCAGCGGGCCGACCTGGCCATGTTCGGCCCGGATAGACTGAATGATTTGACGTTCATTCATCAAATTTGAGATACTTTCCCGTTCAATCGGGGTAAACCATCCGGAATCATCAATTGCTTTGAGCAGAATGGACGTTGCCCCCTGTGTTACCGCGGTCGACCAGCTGGCAATATTGTCTGAAGGCTGATACTGTCCGGTTTGATCCCGGAACCGGTAAACAGCCGCTACCATTTTTTCCTGCGGCCGGGGAAGTTCCAATAGCTCTTTATGAACCGGGGTATCTAATGACCGCAAACCCGGGTCCGGTTGAAAAGGATTCAAGTTTCCACAACCTGCTACCAGCAGTAATACCAGCATAAGTACCGGAGTTGCTTTCTTTACACTTCCTGATACCATCATATGGTCCCCGTGATGGCCTCCCTTATCATGGGAAATGTGAGGATTTCCTTTCATTCCATCAATAGCATGTGTGTTATAAAATCTCATGTGGTTTAAAATCTGGGGATTTCTACCTGAGTTTGATCACCACTCAGTTCATCAATAATATCGATGGTAATAACATCAAGTCCCGGAGTTACCTGAATGCTGAAATCACCAAGATCATACACCCCCTCTTCGGTAAAATCGAAATCTCCCATATCTCCGGAAACCAATTCCCGTGACAATTGACTCAACAACTGCCGCTGCATGGTTTGCTGGAAATCCTGAAGCGGATCGCGTCGCCGAAGCGGATCATCGTCAGCATCAGAGAAATCACTTTTTTGTAGCTCAGCAGACTGCATAAAATATTGAAAGTTATTCGGGTGGCCACCAAAAGCAGGATTTGAAAACTCATGTGTGAAGTCCTGCGATACAGCACTGGAGGAAGGCATACTCATTGCAAATATGGCAAATCCGGCTATGAATTTCAAACAGTATTCTTTTATTACCGACGTTGGTTGATACATATATAACCCCTTGTATTTCAATTAACAACTACACCATCCACTAAAATCATAATGAATTACTCCGGCCGGGTATCGGTACGGACTCTGAAAGGAAAGCAATTCATCATGTAGTAAAAAGTTTTTTATTTCGCATCATATAACTGATAAACACTGAAAATTTTGATTTCTGATCAAGTTATTTTTCACTCACTGTGTAAACATCGCATAACAATGCTGTACTTTGATTTAATTAATCCGATTAAAAATATTGTGTTGAATACTCTTCATAATTAATCAGAAAATTTTGAAGTCCGTTGGATGCGGACCGGGCCAGATTGATGATCTGATCGTAACCAGGCTGAAGCTGAAACTGGTAAACTATTTCGTGATTTACCTCAATGATCATTTGTGAGCCCCTGCCGGGTACCGGGCGTTCAATAATTCGTATAAAAAAGCCGATCGTACCCTCCGGAAACTCCCAATAAGAATAGAAGTGGTCATAAAAATCACGGCCAAATGGCGATCTGGTTTCATCTACCAACATATTGGTTTCGGTTATGCCCGGCAACATTTCTTCCGTCTCTTCTTCGTCTTCGCGGATATCAAGTGCCGGTATTAATAAAACCAGAAAATCAGGTGGCTCCACCAGTTCACCCCGCAAATAGTCGTACCCATCAATTTGACTTTGTATGGCACTTTCCGTTACATAAATTTCAATGGGACTTCGCAACCCTACCTGTTGATTAATAAATGCAAAGGAACGGGGACGAAACTCTTCCAATGGAAACAGGGTACGTATAACTTCCCTTTTCTCTTCTACCGACATTATCGGTTCGGGCTGCTCAGGCATCCACGCAACAGGGATTCGTATCTCGGTCCCAACCACCAACCTCCTGGGATCCACGACCTGGCCTGTGTTATACATTTGAATATTTCTCCATAAAAAGGGATTGCCAAAATAACTATCTGCCAAATCCCACAGTGTATCCCCAAATCTCGTAAAATGATAAATATGACTCGGATAATCCGGTTGTACAGATACCCTTCCTGTATCCTGACCGGTTTCTGTTTCTGGCGCACCGTGGCCCCGCTCGATCAATCGCTGTCTTCTTTCTTCTCTTTTCTCATCTAACAGTTTTATTGCCTGCATGTTGAAAGAAGAATCATGATCGACCTTTTGCCAAATTTCCTCAAAACGACTGACCCTGAGCCCGCTTTTTTCAATCACCAGTATAATATCATCAACCATCTCCTTTTTGATATCTTCCATCCTTTCGGAAGCCTGGTTGAATTGCT
>SLLW01000006.1 GCA_007133875.1 Balneolales bacterium
AGGCGTGCTGAGGCACCACATGGCGATCCTGCTGCCGGCGATCATTGCCGGGGTGTGGGTTTCCGAATGGCTGTTTCTGGCCGTTTTGCTGCTGCCCCTGACGGATCATCTCCGCGGCACATACTGGATACGGGGGTATTCCGCTTTCGCTGCCGCTGCTCTGATCTATCTGGCGGTGCCGCTCTTCACGACGGTTCCGGACACGCACCTGGTTTTCCGCCCCGGAGCGTGGTTCGCCATGGCTTCCGAGCAGTTTTCCACACGTGACACATCGCTGTTATACGCGTTCTGGCGCAGTTTCACATTCACCCTTCCCTTTTTTGCTTACCGGTTTTATGTTATGGGGTGGAACCGGATCACCGGCGCGCTCGCCGTCTGGTTTGTTTCCGTTTTTCTGATAGTGTTTCTGCTCGCCCCCGATTCGGCCAACCGGATCATGTTTATGGTGATGCCGGTTCTGGTTCTCTGGCAATATACGCCGGATACGTTCCGGATGATGGAGCGGCCTATTGAGCGGGAGCGGGAAGAAGCAGTAACGACATAAGCACCAACCGATTCCATCAATGTCATAATCTGTCAATTATGGACCTGAACCTTGCCCAACAGCACTTTATAGTTACCGGATGCAGTTCCGGTTTCGGAAAAGCCATTACCGAAGCGCTCTGCCGTGAAGGTGCCGGCGTGACCGGCGTTGCCCGGAAACAGGATCCGCTGGCGCGGTTGCATCACCAATGGCCCGGCCATTTCACCCCCATTCAGGGGGATCTGCAAAAACCGGAAACCCTGGACCGGCTGATGGATACCGTCGCCGGTAAACCGCTGCATGGTGTGGTGCTCAATGCCGGCGGACCGCCTGCAAAAACAGCATCCGAAACAACGGTTGATGACTGGGATGCCGCCTACCGGCAGGTTTTCCGGTGGAAAGCAGACCTGACGCTCCGCCTGTTGCCCCGGTTTACCAGGGCCGGATACGGACGCATCCTCTATATTGAAAGCCAGTCCGTCAAACAGCCGATCCCAGCTCTGGCACTGAGTAATGCCATGCGCGCCGGTGTTGTCGGTTTTGCCAAATCATTGTCGCGTGATCTTGCTGCCGGTGGAGTTACGGTCAATGTTCTGGCTCCGGGTCCGCATGACACCCCGGCCATCGAACGGGTCATCACCTATCGGACCGAAAAAACGGGTGAAACGTATGACGAAGCCAAAAAAGCGATGGCAGCGGCTATCCCGGCCGGCCGTTTCGGAACGGCTGAGGAGATGGCGGGACTGGCTCTCTGGCTGCTGTCGGAACAGGCCGGTTTCGTGACAGGCCAGACCGTAAGCCACGATGGCGGAAATATAGGCGGACTTTTCGGCTGATATTCACCTTATATCCGGGTTCCGGGATGACAAACCGGCCACCCTTTACTAACCAGAAATCATCAAAAAAAATTAAATATGTCTGCAATCTGGCATCAGCAAACCTTTCAACTGCGCCCCCGCTCCCGCGGGTTTCATCTGATTACCGACGAAATCAGCTCACAACTTGAAAAACTGTCAGTGATTCGCGTTGGCTTAGCTCACGTGCATATCCTGCACACCAGTGCATCTCTCACCATCAACGAGAATGCCGATCCGACGGTGCGGGAAGATTTTGAGATGCATTTTACCCGGGCGGTCCCCGAGGATACCTCCATGTACCGTCACACTCTGGAAGGGCCGGATGACATGACCTCCCACATCAAAGCCTCACTGCTCGGAAGCTCCCTGACGATTCCGGTCAGCAACGGCCGTTTCGCCCTCGGGACCTGGCAGGGAATTTATCTTTGCGAGCACCGGAACCGTGGAGGCAGCCGGTCTGTTATTGTAACGCTCAACGGAACACGCTGATATTTCGTTACGGACATTCCCCAAACCGGCCGTATGATCTGTTGTTGGGCGTTTTTTGGGGATGAATTTCTCCCGGATTTTATTTAGATTAAATCTTAATAAAACAGATCCATTTACCGACTTAATATGGCATGATAATGAAAGGTATTATCCGGTTATTTTCACAAATCTGCAGACGAACCAACCCGGGATTATTCGCAACAATTCGACACTATTTTTCGCCATCCCTGTTTTTAATACTGTTATTTTTGCCGCTCGGCCTGTCTGCCCAGACATTGACAATCTACTCCGGACGCAGTAAGGCGCTGGTGGAACCGCTGATCCAAAAGTTTGAAGCGGAGCATGGTGTCCGCATGAATGTTCGTTATGGCAGCTCTACACAGCTTGCTGTCGCGATGCTGGAAGAGGGAAGCCGGACCCCGGCTGATGTATTCTGGGCCCAGGATGCCGGCGCGCTCGGGGCGGTGCATCGCGGGGATATGTTTCAGGAATTGCCATCGGACCTGCTCACCATGCTTCCGGAACAGCTGCACAATTCCGAGGGGACCTGGATCGCCACCAGCGGAAGGGCACGGGTGATGGCCTACTCCACATCACGCGTCGACACGACCGATTTGCCGAATTCGATTTTCGGCCTTACCGATCCCAAATGGCGGGGTCGTGTGGGATGGGCACCTAGTAACGGCTCATTTCAGTCCTTCCTCACCTCGGTCCGCATGATCGAGGGGGATGACACCACCCTGCAATGGCTTCGTGAGATGAAAGATAATGGAGCACAAAGCTATATCAACAACAGCGCCCTGCTTCAGGCAATTGCCGCCGGCGAAATTGATGTCGCGCTCACCAACCACTATTATCTGTTCCGGTTCCGCGAAAACAACCCGCAATTCCCGGTTGATCAGACCTATTTTGCACCGGGAGATCCGGGCAATCTGGTCAATGTAGCCGGCATCGGCATCCTCAGCAACGCCCGGGACAGCGAAACGGCTTTGCGGTTCATCCGATTCCTGCTTGAGGAGGAGAACCAGCAATGGGTCACCGACGAGGTCTATGAGTATCCGGTCAGGCGCGACATCCGGGCCACACCCGGCCGCTCTTTTCAGGATATTCAGGAGCTGAGCCCGTCACTCGACCTGGACGACCTGAGTGATCTCGACCAAACCCTTCAACTGCTGCGCCGTGCCGACCTTTTATAACCCGGGCATACCGGGATCATATATCCATTTTTTGAATGTAAATGACGTTCCTTGATTACGAAACTCATCCGCATATTCAGGGTTGAAAACCTGCCTCGCTGGTACTTCCTGTTGCCGGCGGTACTGGTTGGACTGTCGGTACTGATACCTCTTTCCTACCTGATTGTGCGCGCTCTGGATGCCGACACGGATCTGTCGATGGAGCTGGTCTTCCGGTACCGGAACCTGACGCTCCTCTACAATACCCTGCTACTTGCATTCAGCACCCTGGTCATCGGGACGATCATCGCGCTTCCAATGGCCTGGATCACCACCCGTACCGATATTCCCGGCCGGAAATTGCTGACCCTCCTGGGTGTCCTGCCGCTTGCCATACCCGGCTATGTGATGGCTTACGCGCTGCTCGGGTTTTCAGGAGCCAACGGCACACTCGCCATGCTTTTCGGCATTGAGCTCCCCAGGCTGAGCGGATTCAGCGGTGCCCTTACGGCCATCAGTCTCTACACCTTTCCGTATCTCTACCTCAATTTCCGTTCAGCATTGGCCGGAATCGACCCCTCGCTTGAGGAAGCCTCCCTTTCGCTGGGTTATCGTCCCCGCGAGGTGTTTTTCCGGGTGATTCTTCCCCAGCTCCGCCCGGCCTACTATGCCGGAGCGCTGATCATATTCCTCTATGTGCTCGGTGATTTCGGTGCTGTTTCCCTGATGCGCTTCGAAACCTTCAGTTACGCCATCTATCTGCAGTATGCCGCCTCCTACGACAGGATTTATGCCGCCTGGCTGGCACTGATGCTGTTAGCCCTCACATCCACAGCCCTCGTCGTTGAATATAAGTTGCTGCGCGGGCTCTTTTTCCACCGGATCGGCTCCGGAAGTGAGAAAAAACTGAAGATGGTCCGGCTCGGCCACTGGAAATGGCCGGCGTACATATTTGTGACCATACTTGTGTTGTTTTCGATCGTACTGCCTTCCAGTACGATTATTTTCTGGATGGTTGAAGCGTTTGATGCCAGTCAACTGGCCGGACTTCGCCGTGCCCTGACCGGATCGGCCATGGCATCAGCCCCAGCCGCCCTGCTTGCCACCGCTCTGGCCATCCCGCTGGCCTACAACAGTGTCCGGCATCCATCCCGCCTCACCCGCGGACTCGAACGCATTGCCTATCTGGGTTATGCTACGCCACCGCTGGCATTTGCCCTGGCCCTTATTTTTTTCACGTTGAACGCTGTTCCGGTCTTGTATCAGACACTTGCCCTGCTCATCGTCGCCTATGCACTGCATTTTCTGGCGGAAGCGATCGGCCCGGTGCGCAGCTCGCTCTATCAGGCCTCACCACGGCTCGAAGAGGCGGCCCGGTCACTGGGGTATGGACGGC
>SLLW01000383.1 GCA_007133875.1 Balneolales bacterium
ATACATAATCGAGAGTCTTGAGTTGGTGGTTTACGTCTTGTGTCGTCAGTCTTTCGTCGTGTGTCTCAGGTCGTGAATCCTGGGTCTTACGTTTTGGATCGTGAAACTTTAGTCGTGAAACTTGGGTCGTACATCTTGGTTCGTGAATTTTGGATCAAATATCTTGGGTCAAGGATATTTCGTGTCTGATGCATCATTGTCCCTTCCTCAGGTCTCACGTTGTTCCTGGGTGCGGGTACGGGCGGCCATCAGCACAGCGCCAATCATCGCCAGCAGCAGAAGCACCCCGGCTACCTGAAACGGCAGCATGAAATCGGTCATCAGCAGCTCCCCGAGCACGGTCATTGTGACATCCCCATCCTCCATAGGTGCCAGTACCCATTCGGTGGTTACGAACACTCCGATCAGCAATGCGCCAACGATGGCGGCAAAGATGGCTGACGGAAGCAGGTTTACGGTCCGTGTTTTGACTTTTTCAAAATAGCCGCGGGTGGTGAGCATCACCCCGAAGAGGATCAGCACAAGAATACCACCGACATAGACCAGCAGCTGCGTTACCGCCACAAATCCGGCGTAAAGCAGTGCGTAAAATACGGCCAGGCCCGCAAGGGTGAACATCAGCGCAAATGCCGAATGCACGATGTTCCTGGCGAAGACCATGACACCGGCACTGCCAATGATCAGGATCGCAAACAGATAAAATACGATAGCAGTCAGATCCATAATGTTACCATACCTGTAAAATTTAAATTATTGCACTTCAATATGTTATTCCAATATTTCCGGGATACCCGAACCCTCCCCGGCAATACGCTTACCACGGTTATTCTTCTGATTTCTTTTTTGCTTCCCGCTCTGCTTTTCTGGCGGCGCGTTTTGCCTCACGTTCCGCCCGGCGCGCCTCTTTATCGGCATCCGTATCATCAGATTTCGCGGCACTGCCACCGGATTCACCGGCTGCTCCGGACGACTCACCGGCATCTTTTCCTTCCCGTTCCGCCTTGCGGGCAGCACGTTTTGCCTCTCGTTCGGCTCGTCGTGCCGCCTTTTCGGCGTCGGCATCGGTGTCACCGGAAGATGCGGCTCCACCGCCGGCTTCATCCTTCCCGCCTTCGGCTTTCGCCTTCTCCTTGGCCGCACGCGCCTCCTCCTTCTTCTTCCGTTTCTCTTCCTCTTCCCGCTCGAGTTTGGCCTGAACCTCCTCGATCTGTTCAGGGGTCATATCGGAAAAGGAGAGTATGAGATCGTTGCGGTCGTATGAGGAGTACTCATAATCTTCCACCATGGTGATGCAGTCGGTCGGACACGGATGGACACACAACTCGCAGTAGCAGCATTTGGCCATATCAATATCAAACTGATCGACCCAAAGTTTTTTCTTGTGACCGGTAGAGGTCTCGCCAAGATCATCATCGTCGGTCGATTTCGTTGTGCCAATGGTGATGCAATCGACCGGGCAGGCCCGTTCACAGAGCCGGCAGCCGATGCAGTCGTCCATATTCACATCCAGCTTGAGCCGTACGCGCTCCGGAAGTACATCGCGCTGTGCGGGATACTGTACCGTCACCGATTTCGTAAAGAGATGACGCCATGTGATTCCCATCCCGGTAAAGATAGACCGGAATGTGAAGTAGGTATCGCTTAGTAATTTGACCATAATTCAACCTCAGCTTATTTAAAAATCATTTCCCAGAACGCGATCAGCACCAGATTGACAAACGAGAGTGGAATGAGGTATTTCCAGCAGAGGTTCATCAGCTGATCAACGCGCAGGCGCGGCAGTGTCCATCGCAGCCACATCATCACAAAAACCAAAACCATGCCTTTCAGCAGCATCCAGAATGCGCCCCATAGCGGGCCGTCCATGAACGAGCCGAACGGGCTGTTCCATCCGCCAAAAAAGAGAGTAGCTCCCACCAGTGAGAGCAGCAGCATGTCGGCATATTCGGTGAGCATGAATAACCCCCAGCGCATGCCGGAGTATTCGGTCTGATACCCGCCGACCAGCTCGGATTCCGACTCCGGCAGATCAAACGGGACCCGGTGCGACTCGGCCAGGGCCGCGATGAAAAACAGGAAAAACGCAAGGATCATAAACGGACTGTGGAAAATGATCCAGTTCGGCAGAAATCCCAGAAACCCGTTTCCGGATTGCATTTCCGTTACTTCCATCAGGTTAAGTGTACCGGTGACGATGATTACGGAGAGGATGGTCACCACCGTCGGAACTTCATAACTGACGGTCTGGGCGGCGGTCCGCATCGCACCGAGCAGAGACCATTTGTTGTTGGAGGCCCATCCCGCCATAATAATACTCACGGAGAGCAGCGATGTGATTGCTACAATGTAAAATACCCCGACATCGATCATGCTGCCGATATATCCGCTGCTGAGCGGAATCGCCACGAATGCACCGTAAGAGGCGGCAAATGCGATAAACGGGGCCATTTTGAAGAGAAACCGGTCGGCTTTTGCCGGAACAATATCCTCTTTCTGGATCATTTTGAGCAGATCGGCAATGGTCTGTGCCCAGCCGTGCCAGCCACCGGTCTCCATGGGGCCAAGGCGGTCCTGCATATGGCCGGCGACTTTCCGCTCCAGCCAGATGGCAAAAAGCGCGTAGACCAGAATGATTTTCAACGGGATGATGGAAAAGACGAAGACGACCAACGGGCCGGACGACATGAAACTTTCCAGAAATTCCTGCATAATGATTAATGATTTAAAGGGCGTTGGTACCGGTAACCGGCCTGAAGTTCACTCCGCAGGCGGATCCATGATCCGGGAACGGGGTGCCACTGCAGCAAGTCATTATCGGTCCACCTCGCCAAGTACAATATCAACACTTCCAATGATCGCCACCATATCGGCCACCATGGCGCCGACAGAGATGGCCGGTAAAACACTAAGATTCACAAAACTGGGCGCACGTGCCTTTACACGGTACGGGGAGGTCGACTTGTCACTGATGATATAATAGCCGAGTTCTCCACGCGGTGTTTCGGTGCGGCAGTAAATTTCCCCAGCCGGGGGACGAACTTTTTTCGGGATGGATTCGTGCACATCCCCTTCGTCCGGCATACTGTCGAGCGCTTGTTCAATAATTTTCAGGCTCTCCTCCATCTCCCAGACCCGGACGATGTAGCGGTCCCAGCAGTCGCCGAGGGTGCCCATTTTTCCTTCACCGACAATCACATCAAAATCGAATTTGTCATAAATGGAGTACGGATCGTCACGGCGAAGGTCCCACTTCACACCCGAACCGCGCAGGCTGGGGCCGGACACGCCGTAATTTATGGCCACTTTATCCGGCAAAACGCCGACATTCGCGGTGCGGTCGACGAAAATCTTGTTGTGGGAGAGCAGGTCGTTGAGTTCTTTAATTTGCGGGCGGAACGACGCGATGAAATCGGTGGTATCCTTTTTAAAATCGGCCGGAACATCGTTCATGAGTCCGCCAATCCAGATATAATTGTAGAGCAGCCGGGCGCCGCTTGCCTTTTCAAAGATGTCGAGAATTTTTTCCCGCTCGATGAAACAGTGGAGGAACGGTGTGAATGCGCCGATGTCGAGCCCGAACGTTCCGACGGCCAGCAGGTGACTGGCGATGCGCTGCAATTCGGCCATGATCACACGGATGTGCTCCACCCGGTCATTCACCTCAATCCCCATCATCCGCTCCATGGCCAATGCGTAACCATGCTCGTTGTTCATCGCCGCTACATAATCCATCCGGTCCACATACGGTACCACTTTGTTGTAATCGTTCATCGCCTCGCAATGTTTTTCGAAACAGCGGTGGAGATACCCGATGTGCGGAACCGCGCTGACGACAATCTCTCCGTCGAGGGTGAGCTGGACACGGAGCACCCCGTGTGTAGACGGGTGCTGCGGACCCATGTTAACGACCATCTCCTGGGTCTTCAATCCGTTTCCGGCAGAGACCGGCGGTGTTACGGTTACTTCAGGTGATTTTTCTTTCAATGTTGCCATTATTTTATGCTGGTTTGCATCATCATGCCGGTGTCGCGATCCTCTCACAACACGCCTGGATGGACTCAATACGCTACTTTCATTCCGCGGTAAAATTCCTGTTCCTTATAATCCTTTCTCAGCGGATACCCTTCCCAGTCATCCGGACACAAAATGCGCCGGTGGTCGGGGTGGCCGTCAAAGTGAATGCCGAACATATCGAACGCCTCCCGTTCGTGCCAGTCGGCGGTTTTCCAGATCTGTTCGATACTCGGCACGCGGGCATCATCTTGCGGCATCAGCACCTTGAGCGTCAGTTTGTGCTTTTCGCTGGTGGAATCGAGATGGTAGGTTACTCCCAACTGCTCTTCCTTCTGGTAATGCACCCCGCTTAGGCACATCAGCGAATCGAACCGGAGACCGGGTTCATCCCGCATAGATTTGGCCACATCACGGGGCAG
>SLLW01000134.1 GCA_007133875.1 Balneolales bacterium
GAACTTTCCCGAATCGTCGCTCGCGTTGCTGATACGATTCAATAGCTTTATATAGTTCATCCCGACGAAAATCGGGCCAATAGGTATCGGTTACATAAAGTTCGGAATATGCGGATTGCCAGAGCAGAAAATTACTGAGACGAAACTCCCCGCTTGTCCGGATGATCAGATCAGGATCCGGTATTTGTGAAGTCGCCAAATGGTCTGAGATAAGCTCATCTGACACATCGGCGGGGTCAAGCTCTCCATCTTTCACTTTCTGTGAAATAGAGGTAACAGCCTGCCTGATATCCCACCTGCCGGAGTAACTCAAAGCCAGGCAGAGATCCATACGACGGTTGCCGGATGTCAGCTCTTTGGCATCTTCCAGTTCGCGGCGACACGATGGTGGCAGCCGGTCGATGGCTCCAATGGAGGTCAGCCGGATGTCATTCTCATCCAGTTTTCGGGTTTCATTTCGCAGCGACTGTACCAGAAGTTTCATCAGTGCGCTGATCTCGCCTTTGGGACGGCCCCAGTTCTCGGTCGAAAAAGCGTAGAGCGTCAGGTTTTTAACACCGACCTGGGCACATGCTTCGGTAATATCCCTTACGGATTCTACACCGGCTTTGTGCCCGAAGATGCGTACGCTTCCTCTGCTTTTTGCCCATCGCCCGTTGCCATCCATAATAACGGCAATGTGTTGCGGAATTTCCCCCTGCTGCTGCAACAAAGACTGCTTCTTGCTGTCTTCGGTCGAACTTGCGTTAGATGAAATGCCTGCAGTATTCAAAAATATATCGATTTAGATTACTCGTTTTAAATTCTACGGAACAAAAAATGTCGGGTACTACAGAGAATCAATTTTCCCGCCAAGCGAGATCATCTCAAGAATGGTCATAGCTGCTTCACCACCCTTATTACCTGCCTTGGTACCGGCTCTTTCGATCGCCTGTTCGATGGAGTCGGTTGTTAACACTCCAAAACCAATTGGTATCTTGTATTGTAACATAACATCTGATATTCCCCGTGTAGCCGATCCCGCAACAAAGTCAAAATGCGGAGTCGCTCCACGAATAACAACCCCAAGACAAATCAGGGCATCGTAAGTATCTTTTTCAGCCAATTTTGCAGTTACAAGAGGAATTTCAAACGATCCGGGGCAATATACCACATCTAATTGTGATTCTTCAACCCCGTGACGCTTCAGTGTGTCTACTGCTCCTTCGAGTAACCTTTCGGTAATAAAACTGTTCCATCGGGAAACCACTATTCCGATTCTGGCATTGGTAACGTTGAATGTACCTTCGATCTTGTTCACTTGCATACGGTTTCTTAATAAGTTCCGGTTACATCGGTAACATCCTGTTCCGACGTTATTAACAGAGGACTGTCGATTTCAAGCGTGCAATGAATGACTCCAAGTTGGTAAAAATCTGATACCGTACCATGAAAATCCGATCCTCCTGTGATCATCAGGTCATAGTTCCGGCAATACTCCAGATAACGCCGCTGATTTGCAGCGTTATGAGAAGGATGATAACACTCAATCCCATCCAGGCCAAACTCTTTGAGCATTTTCAGTTCAATAAAATTGTACGAATTACCGGGATGAGCCAGAACGGTATAGCCACCGGCCTGATGAACCAGATCGATTGCTGTGGCGATATCGGGATAATCTATCTGATGGTATGCTCTGGAACGGTTTCCCAGGTATCGGAAAAAAACTTCCTGATGGTCGGCCGCATATCCTTTCCGGACCATTACCCGTGCAATGTGAGGCCGGCCAATTGAAGCACGACCCGCCTCCCCCAACACATCATCATAGGAAATATCAAAGCCCAGTTTATTGAGGTTGAGAATGATGGACTTGGCACGCTCAACCCGCCGGGTTTTCTGTTTCCCCAACAGTTTCTGCATGATCCCGGTGTCTTCAAACGCGTAGGCAAGAAGATGACATTCCCGTCCTTCGAAAAGTGTGCTGATTTCTACACCCTGAATGACAAGGAGTTGCTCATTCCGTGCAACTGTCCGGGCTTCATCAACTCCCGCTATGGTGTCGTGATCCGTAATGGCAATGACATCCAACCTTCGCTCAACAGCCTGGGCAATGACCTCGGTTGGGGACAGTTTACCATCTGAAGCAGTTGTATGAATATGAAGATCGGCTCTTAGCAAAACTAGTGGTTAAAAATGGTAGCGTAACGGTCGGAATCCTGTAAAATGCTGGCAGCTTCAATGGCCATGGGATCGGTTTGCAATGCTGTTGCCATTCGTCCGCTGTTGCCATTAAAGCGTGATATAACTTCCAGATAAAGCTCTTGCCTGATATGCTCTTCATACTCATCTTTTTGCTGCTCTTTCTTCTGTTGTATCAGATTTTCCATTTCTGAAAGCTGATTTGAGTATTCGGTCAGGAGGCTTTCATCAAGGGATTCACGGAATCGTTTGAGATGACGCTCAGCCCGGGTTGTATATTGGAAATCCTGTTCTTCCAGATAATTGCGAAACCTGTCATATAGCGCATCCTGATCAACATTCTCCGGTAATGAGTCCAGATCGGAAGCATATTCGTTGGCAAAAAAGAAGTAATGGCTGTTCTGGAGAAGTGCAATTTCAAGCATGCTTTGTTCACGTTTTGAAACCGTAACATCCGGCTCAATCCCAATACTTTCATACACGGTTCTGCCCGAGCGGGTTTCAAACTTCGCACGAAGCGAGTCCGGGACCTTCTCCATGCCGGCAATCTCCTCCTCGGATACGAAGGGTGTCGATTGTATCGATCTTCCACTCGGAATGAAATATTTTGAAGTGGTAATTTTCAACGATGTATTGTAGGAAAGCGGCTGCACAACCTGAACCAGGCCTTTTCCGAAACTCCGCTCACCAAGTACTACCGCCCTGTCAAGATCCTGAAGGGCACCACTTACAATTTCCGAGGCACTGGCGCTTCCGTTATTCTGAAGGACAACAAGTGGTTTGTCAGCATATACCGGCTCTTCCGATGTTTCATAGGTTTGGTTGGCGCGTGAAAGACGTCCTTCGGTCCACACTACCTTCTCACCTGCCGGAACAAACTTGTCAATAATTTTAACGGCCTCATCCAGCAATCCGCCGGGGTTATTACGCAGATCAAGAACCAGTCCATCAAGTGGCTCATCCCTTTCCAGTTCCAGAATGGCTTCCCTGACTTCTTCAGCGGCATTCTGGGCAAATCGGCGAAGCAGAATAAAACCGATACGCTTATCGTCAACGTCGAGCAGCCCGCTATACGTTACATTTCGGACCTCGATAGTTTCCCGGGTAAGTTCAAAATCAAGAAGCTCGTCAATGCCGTAACGGCGTATGGTAATTGTTACATCAGATCCGGGATCACCGCGAAGCAAACTCTGCAAATCTTCGGGATTCATCGAACTGACATCAACATCATCGACTTTTTTAATGACATCCCCCGCCCTCATGCCACGACGTTCTGCCGAGTACCCTTCTATAGGGGCAATCACCACCAGATTACCTCCCCGGGATCCCACCTCCAGGCCGACACCCGCATACTGGCCGGTAGTCACAATATCCATCTGACGGCTTTCTGCTTCATCAATGAGTACCGTATAGGGATCCAACTCTTCCAGCATGGCATCTATACCACGACGCATCAATTGATCCGGATCAACTTCATCAATATAGATATTGGAAACACTCTCAAAAACTTCACTGAATATGGTGAAGTTCTTTTTGATGTGAAAATAGGTGTCGGAGCGCAGCACGAATCCCGCACCGGTGATTCCCAGTAATAAAATAAAAAGAAGTAAATATCGGGATGAATTACGCATATGCTGATACATTTGAATCGAACTACTCCGGCAGGTCAGGTTACTTTTTTAATTAGGAATTCGTAACGTCTGACCCGCATAGATTCTTGTTGACTGAAGATTATTTGCACCCTGAATGGCGCGTACGGTTGTGCTGAAAGAACGGGCAATGTTGGAAAGATTGTCATTGGGTTGCACTGTATAAACCCGGAAATTCCCATCACCACTGTCAGCAACGTGTGCACCGGAAGATGAGACGGAAAAATTATTCCGCTCCGATCGATTCATATCATTCAACCGGGCGTATTGGTCACTCAGACCGGATGGTACATATATGGTCAATCGCTGTCCCGGACGAATCAAATTACTGATGTTGTTCCAGGAGCGAATCCGCCATGCCTGGGTATCGAACCACTCTGCAATATGGCCTACGGTATCACCAGATTTGACCACATATGTCACCCCGGTTGCATTAGCGGGGCGATTCGAGCTTGAAGCCTGTGGGGCCGAACGCTGCCGGGCTGTCTGGGCCCTGGATGGTTCATTCGTTCTGATGGCAACATTACCGCCACCGGGCACGGGTATCACAATGTCCTGTCCGGGATGAATCACACTGCTAAGCCCTTC
>SLLW01000103.1 GCA_007133875.1 Balneolales bacterium
ATTTTTTTTTATATTTTTAGCAATGTTAAACAGAGATTTACGGCATATCTCTATCATATGAAAAAGTACTGTTCACTTACTGGAAAAAACAACGGTCAACCCCCGTCACAATGTGCGGCCCTGTGTATGCGGGCATATGTGTACAGATGGGTGATGTCCACGTTTCCGGCACTGTGTCTGTTGACTGTTCTGTTCATCCAGCCCGCCATTTCTCAAACGCTGCCTGCCGAACTTGAGAAGGCGTATGAAAAGTTTTCTGCGGAGGAGTACCAGGATGCGATCACGCTGCTGGAACCAGTCATCAACCGCAACTACCCGCCGGAAGGGGCTTACCGGATGCTCTCATCCGCTTATCTGCTCACAGAACAGCCCGGTGATGCCTATAAAGTCGCTTCCGAAGGACTGGATCATTATCCCGGAAGTACTGAGCTTCATGTAATCGCTGTCGATGCATTACGGCATGAAGACCCCGATAAGGCACTTGGTAAACTGGAAGAGGTAATTGCTGCTTTTGAACAGGGAGAATTGCATTCAGAAAGGCTTGGCGCAGATGAGTTTCGTCACATCAAATCCAGGATCCATATGATGGGTGGGCAAGCAGCAATGGAGTCGTCGGATTATGATGCAGCGGTTTCGCATTTTGAATCTGTAATGGCATTGGAACCGGATGAGATATCGAACTATCATCACGTACTTTACGCATATCTCAGGGCTGGAAGTTATGAGAAAGTCCTTGAAGTGTACGAAGAGCTGTCACCGGAATTGCAGTCGGACCGGACCATGACCACACTCCGCAGTCAGGCGCTTTTGGAATTGGAGGAAGTCGGTGAACTCTCAGAAATTTACAAACAGTTGTATGAGGAAAATCCTGATGACCTGGAACAGGCCATTGTTTACGGCCGGCTGTTGATGGCAGACAATCAGATTATGAGGGCCAATGAGGTGTTTAATTCCCTGCTGGAAAAATTTCCGGAAGAGCGGAGGGTGTATGATGTCCTTATCAAAGTTAATCAGCAGCAGATGAATTACCACGGATTGGCGGTGCTGTACGAACAAATGATTCGTGTTTTTCCGGATGATAAGGAATTGCCGCTGAAGCTGGCGGATTTACATCAGATTCGGGGGGAATTCGACAAAGCTGACGCGCTCTATGATTCTCTTATTCAGCACAGAGGGATGGAGTATCGTTTTGTCAGGAAACGGGCAGCGATACATTACCAACAGGGGGATACAGATAAGGCCTATGAAGAGTTGAAGAATGCCGGAGCATTAATAATGGCCGACCCTGATGATGTTGACGGGACGACTGATGAAGGCGTTAACGAATGGTATTTTGATATCGGAATGCTCTCTTTTGTGTTGAACAAATATGCCGAGTCTGCAGGGTATTTCCGCTCTTATACCACGTATGCGCCAGAAGATTCCCTGGGATGGATGATGCTTGGACGCAGCTATGATCGTCTTGGCGACAAAGAAAATGCACAAAATGCATACATAAAGGCACATTCGAAGCAGGCATTCTGGCCGGAAGCTTTTCTTTTGATTGTTGATGCGGATGATGTTGTTCCGGAAGATACGCTCTACTACGCACTCGATAAGGCGGTATCCGATATTGAAGAGAGAAGGCAGCTGCTCGGCCTGAAAGCGCAATTTGCCATGCGCGGACAAATTCATGATACCGGCACACAGCCGTTTTATCCGGGTGAGAACCAGCTAAGGGACCTCATGCAGTCACTCGAAAAATTGAATACGTTTGTCATCGAAACAATACCGGCAGGGAAGGTGCGGCAGATGTATCAACGCCTGCTGCAAGAGCATTCGGATAATGCGGATGCGTACAAACTTGCAGCTGACTATTTCTCCGGTGCGGGTGACCGGGATCAGGCATTGTCACTTTATAAATCCGCTGCTGACCTAAGCCCCAATGAGTACACTTTGCATATATCCATAGCCGAAATCAAGGAAGAAAAGGAAGAAATTGACCGTGCTGTGTTATGGTATGAGCGAGCGCTTGGAGCGGAAGCGACATCAGAGGTATACCGTTCGCTGATTCGGGTGCATCGGCAAAACGGTACACTGGACCACCTTGTGGACAGGTGGCTGATCCGCTATCAGGCGAGAAGTGTGGATCCCGAATTTCGTGAATATCTGATTGATGCGCTGCACCGGGCCGGAAGAAGGGTGGAAGCCCGTGAAATCGCACAGGACAGATAATCGGTACAATAATCAAATACTAAAAAATATTTTTCCTTTCATTATTAATTTTTTATCATACTTGGGCATAATCGCTTGAATATACATTGATTAGGTTTATGTTGGCCGAGGGTTTGGTATCGAAGTGCATGAGCCACAAAAAAAAGTCAGCTTTTTATTTTGTCTGATTACTGTTATAAATCTGTAGTTCCAGTTCTATCAGTTTTTTTGTCTGTGCTATGTTTAGCTGCAGACCTCAATGCGCAGGGAAGTGGTACGGTGGGTGGTACCGATATCCAGGTGTTCAACATTACCGGGAGTGTGTCCACCGAAGCCCATGCCTACACTACCACACGGAGTGTTAGCCGCCGGGCACCACTGGGAAATGTGACCACGGCGAATACCAATTTTTCGGTATTGGGATTTGATTCGGGATTGAATCTTCGCTACAACACCGACGATTCGAGGTTCCGTCAGTCGATGAATGAGATCGGCTTCAGCGGTAGCTGGCGCTGGATTCGGCTGTCGGCCGGTGATGTATCGCCGTCATGGTCACGCTACAGCCTTAGCGGGACACGTATACGGGGAGGCAGCCTGGAATTTACCCCGGGAAATCTGCTTTTGGAGCTGACGGGAGGACGTGCCGCCCGTGCCGTGGGACCGCGTGAAGATGAGCCCGTACACCGATTGACCTACAGACGAATGCTCTACGGAGCCCGGATTGGCTACGGGAACCAGAGCAGGTCATATTTCCTTCTTTCGGGTTTCTATGCCCGTGATGACGAAGAATCGATCAATGTTCCTGATGAGTTTATGGCCTTAAATGGCCAGGATCCGCAAATGGAAAGCGAAACCGGACAATCACGCAGGAATTTCACTCCACCGGCGGAGAATCTCGTGGTCTCTCCGGAGTTTCAGGTGAGCCTGTTTCGCCAGGCCTTGCAAGTGGGTGGACGGGGATCGGTATCGGCGTTCACGCATGATCTGCGAACTCAGCAGATCGATGCCTCTGAAGTGGGGGTTCCGGATTTTCTGACCGATATCATGGGCGTCCACAGCAGTACCCGGCTGGGATATGCAGGCATGGCACATGCACGGTTACGCATCAATCCGGCAGATTTTCAATTGGAGTACGAGCGAATCCAGCCGGGTTTTGAGACCCTGGGAATTCGCAGCATGCGCGATGATCGCCAACGCTATACCGCTTCGCTTGGCCTGGATCTGTTCAACCGTCGATTACAGTTCAATAACAGCATTGGCTATCATGAGGATAATTTACTGGGCGACCGGGTGCAAACCCAGCATGGGCTGGACTATTCGGTGGATGCAACGGCGCAGCTTAGCAGTTCCGTTTCGGTATCAACAGGGTACGGCCTTACCACCAACGAAACCAAAGCAACCGATCCGGATGTGGAAGTTGGCCGCTCGGAACACGCATCTCACACCATTCGGCTGCAACCGATGGTGAATCTCACACGTGATCAGACCACCCACAGCTTCACCCTGTCGGGGTTTTACCAGACTTTCGAGTCGATCAGGCGGTTTGAGGATGACGAGCGGATCAGCGATGGCCGCACATTCAATGCGATGCTGGGGTATAATGTCAGCCTTTTCGGCGGACTCAGATTCAACACCAGTGTGAATGGCCTGACAGGCAGGGCTGCCGGAAGCGACATTCAGAATTTGGGATTTAATGCTGGTACGGGGTACACCTTTTTTGACGGGCGTTTGAATACGAATTTGAACGCCGGTTTATCACGAAACAAGATCAGCCGTTCCGCTCCGGGCAGCCAGGTTCCGGCCGGAGAAAACGGTCAAAATGGCAACGGATCGGTATCACAAAATGATTCCCGGATTCACAATATTTCCTGGCAGTTCAATGGTAATGCGCGGTTGTCATACCGGGTGTTGGATGCAGCCAGCCTGGATCTGTCACTCAGAACCAATAACAACATGATCAGCGAAGGGAGCGGTTCCGGCTTTTCCGAGTTCGAATCGCGACTCGGTTTCAGCTATCGGTTCTAAGTGACCGACTGAAACATAATCCGGGCCGGAAATTTACTTCCGGAACCATATCCACAGAAAAAAGATCCAGTGATCATCATAAACTCAAACATGTGCAGCTGATGAGAAGACGATACAAAACGGAAGGTACAACGGTATATTGGAAAAGGCTTTTGCTGGTTGGTATGGTGCTGTTTGTTTC
>SLLW01000257.1 GCA_007133875.1 Balneolales bacterium
CCATGCGACAACGCATCCGTACATCCCGGCAGAATTACACACTTACCCTTGGATATTACCACGACCGTTTTGACCGGATATTCGATCCGTGGCAAACTTCATATGTGCAACTCGGCCGGTCAACTCCCGTTGGAACGGTCATTGGAAGGGTAAACCATGCCAACAGGTTTGCCACCGGCGGTTGGCAGGGTGAACTCGATTTCTATCCATCCATCCGGCCGGGGACCTATGGATACCTGAATGCCGGCTATTCGAATGCCACCATATTCCCGGAATACCGTTTGGGTGCCGAAATCCACCAAAGCCTGCCAAAATCCTTTGAATTTTCAGCAGGTTTCCGGCATATGAGGTTCCGTGCAAGCAATGTCACAATTTTTACCGGATCGCTCACCCGGTACATTGGCAACTGGATGCTCACAGCACGTCCTTATTTCACCCCAAGCGATGTCAGCTTCTCCCGGTCCATCCAGCTCATAACCCGAAGGTACTTCAGCAATGCGGATACCTATCTTGGAATTCGGGGCGGGCTGGGCTTCTCGCCGGATGAGCGCCGTTTTGTCGGCGAAGATGACGATATTCAATTTCTCCGTTCTTATACGCTCGCCGCAGAATACAATCACCGCATCCGAAATCATCTGATCGGTTTCGGTGGAATCTCACACTCTGGACAGGAGCGGCCATTCGATGATGATCTCTTAAAAAGCCTCACCTTTCATTTAGGGATGACCCTGCGTTTTTAGCCCGTTCCAATTTCCGCATCCATTCCATTGGCCGAAAGTGTGTTACTGCAACATGCGCCGCAGGCCGATTACCCGCTCATTATCCGGAGCTGACCGTTCCAGTTCTTCAAAAATCTCCCGCGCCCTTGTTTCATTGCCAAGCATATACAACGACCTTGCCTTGCCGGCCAGCAGGTCCCGGTCGTCAGGGGCCTTGTCAAGGCCTTCGGATGCAATAGCTACAGCCCTGCTGTTCATACGCTGCCAAAAATAGAGGTCAACCCGGGCAACATAGGCATCAATATACCGGTCATTCCGGTTTATGACATCCAGATACAGGGAATCCGCCTCAGCATACCGGCCTTCCCAACCGTAAGTCCGGCCCTTCAAAACCCGGGCATCATGATAATTTGGTGCCAGTTGCAACGCTCTGGCGAGTATAATCCGCGCATGATCATACTCTTCAATATATGCCCGCTCCCTCGCCAGCTCAAACAACTCCTCAACTTCCAGATGCATCAGGTTTTCCGATTGGAGGAAAGCCTCATCCGCAGCCAGATCCTCCGGTGCTGCCACAAAGCGCGTATCAACCGGAATCAATTTGTCGTTCGTCATAACATGATGATTAACGCTTCTGAACTCCGCAAACTCATCCATAAGTAAATCCCGATGTGCCCGGTCATCAACAGGCTGGAGATACATGGTATGGTCAATCCGGAACAGCTGGTTGCCTGACAAGAAATACTCCTTTTTCATGTAATCCATCATCTCATTCTTATTCCGGATGAAAGGAATGGTATGAATGGAACGGAACTCTTTTTCCATATCGATCGGTTCCCCGACCCAGTGCACCCTCTCCGGAAGGTCAAGTCCATAACTGTGATGAAGATGGCCCAAAATAGTCGGTGTTACGTTCATATGGGTTGATACAGAACGAAAGGTGGCCGGCTCTCTGACAAGCGGGGAATAAATTATGAACGGGACATGAAACCGATCGAGCCGTGACTTATGAGGAATGGGCGCAATACGATGATCACCGGTGATGATAAACACCGTATTCTCGTAGTCGGCACGTTCCCGGTATTGTCGGATAAGCTGTTCAATGGCATGATCGGTGTACAGCAGAGCGGCAAAAATTTCTTCATAATTATGCACCACTTCCTGCATCCTTTCCGTAAACGCGCCATCCTTAAGCCGATCCCGAACTTTTCCAATATATTGCTGCTGATCGGGTATAATAAACGGTTCGTGGAAATTCAATGTGAAGAACATATCCAGTCGGGGGTGATCCGGTGGATGGTTATCCACAAAATCAAATGCACGCGTAAACAGATCATGATCGGCATAACCCCAGGTGAACCCGCCTTCAATTTCATCCATCTTCCGGAACTCATCCCCAAAATGACTCGCATCCAGCAAAAAATCGGTCCCCTGGCGCTCAAGATAGATATCAAGATTATCAAAACCGGCCGAATATCCGGCATAAAACGAAGTGTAGTAGCTGTTGTGACGCAACAGGCTTATCAATGAGTAATGGTAGGGCATAGCAAATCCGTACTCCATAAACCCTCGCCGGCCGTACGGCAGTGACGCGGTAATGGATGGGACGGCAGCAAATGATCTGCCTGACATGGCCAAAAAATTGGGCCAAAACAAACTTTGCTGTGACAAACTGTCCAGAAATGGGGTAAATCCGGGATACATCGCATTTTCACCCATGAAGGTCCCGCCCAGTCCCTCGACCAGAATGAGTACGATGTTGGGCGGTGATTCTGCAACATCAAGATACGGAGCCAGCACATCCTCACCGGGAGCCTCTCTTAAAAGTGGGTACTCGGGCCCCTCGTAATAATCAAACGATTCACGGCCTGACCAATCGGACAACAGATACGATTTTGACTGGCGGTAGAAATGCGCCCCTTTATTAACCACAACATTGTAGCTGACTTCATCGGAAAACTGATCCGTTGTTGGATATGTGAGAAACCAGCCGGCTGTTCCAGCCAGTAAATAAATCAATACTCCGATTGCTGTGGTTCTTTCCGGAGTAATATGCCTTAGAAATAAATGAAAAGAAATCAGAAGCAGCGGAAACAATAAAAAGGGTAAAATCCGGGCGAAATTGATAGTAATGGAGGTGTTCACCGTATCAGAGAGTTCCAATACATTATACCCGAAAAAATCACTGCCCAACAACACAAAAACCTCGCCGTAGTACTGTAAAAGAGCGATATTCACCAGCAGAATCACCCCGGTAATGCTATAGAATAGGGCGTATCCGAGCAGCCTGTTAAACCGGGTGCAGAGAAAAAAAACAGGCCAAAGAATCAGACCGATTATTGCGACAATCAAAAGATCCAGAAAAATGCCCTGCACCATCAACCATATGAATCCGTCCGGGGTTATATGGTTGGCAGTGCTTAAAAGATATTCATATCCCCGAAGCAGGATAAAAACCAAACCGAATGAACATAATGCGGGGAAATAGTGTGTCAGGCTTTTTAGAATTGTTTTCATTCGTCCCGCAAAGTAATTGTACCGTCCAAATAATCATCCGGTTTATTAAGAATACCTAAAGATACATATTCCCCTCTCCAAATATCATGCCGGTTGATCAGCGATTTATATAGACTGTAACCGATCCCGTAAAATGACGTATACCTTATATCAATTTATTGCATACGTTGAATAACGTTGTTCGTTATCCGGCACTCAAAATCCCGTAATTTTTCAAAACCGTTAACTAATTCTCTTACTCATGATAGATCTGTGGATGTTTTTAACGATTGCTGCTGTCGTCTATGGTATTGTTGAGATATATCAACACAAAACAAAAATAGACCGGAATAAATCCATCGAGTCAAGTTTGAGATCCAATAAAAAACTGGAAGAGCGATTGGAACGTCTGGAGCAGCGAATTGGCAATCTCGAGACGATAGTGGTGGATGAAAATCAAGGGGAACATGCTGCGGAAAGTGGTTCCGGCACCTTTGACCGTACCGAATTTACCGGCGAACCCGGCAAGTTGTCCAACAGTTTACGAAAATAGCTGCAACTACATGCAAGTGCTCCCTGTAAAGCACCCGCCGGAAACTGCCATATCTTCAATAAGGGGCACAATTTTCCGGACTCTGACAAGTTATTGATTTTATGTGTGATATATTATCATTTACACTGAAATCTATTTGTTATGAGAAACCAGCTTTACTGCTTATTACTGCTATTTCTGGCACATACAGCCACCGTTCACGCACAGGATGGGATAGCCGTTGAAAATGCATTTCCGAGTCTGTCATTCACCAATCCCATAGACTTTCAGATTGCCGCCGGTGTTCCGGATACCGTGTTTATTGCAGAACGGGGTGGTACCATTCAGCGAATTCGGAACAGTCCCGAAACCACGGAGTCAACGGAGGTACTCGACATCAGTTCCGATGTTTCCACCCAGATGGAAGGCGGTTTATTGGGGTTCTCCTTTCATCCGGAATTTCATGTGAACGGATACCTTTACGTCTACTACACACCCGATAACCCGTTTCGATCCGTTATATCCCGGTTTGAAACCGATCCTGAGAATCCGGAAATATTTGATCGCGACAGTGAAATGATATTGCTGGAGATCGACCAGCCGGCTGACAACCACAATGGCGGCCAG
>SLLW01000394.1 GCA_007133875.1 Balneolales bacterium
GCACCGGATTCACTTTGGATGGATTGTTGAAACATCCGAAGGTCACGTGCCCCTTCTCCAGTGCCGGCAACGACTCCACCTCAGGTGCATATTCCGGCGGCTGAAAACAGATATAGTCGTCCGGCATCCGCACCAGCTTCTCGGTATAAAAATCCTCTACTCCTCCGGGCGTCTCGTGCCAGTCGGTAATCAAGTAGTCGACGGCTTTCAGACCGGTTGTGTTGAACAACCCACCTACCCACTTCACAATCACCGGTGCCGGCTCCTTAACCACCATCTTCAACCGATTATCCGCCGAATGGCCAGATAGTTCCACTAGAATATCAATTTCGTCGTCCCGAATAATCCCCGCAATCACATTCTCATTGTATCCGAGCACTGATTTCCAGCTTTTAGACACCGAATGAATTCGGCGGGTCAGATGATCGTTCATATTGTTGGTCGTGTAGCAGTAGACCTCAAACCGGTCTTTCGGAAGATTTTCCAACCCGAGGGTGATCATCCATCCGACCGGGTGGCTCCAGAACCCACCGGATATCAGGCCGATCCGCAGTTTCCGGTCCGGACTCCGGTTCGCCGGCATCGGCCGTTCCGGCCGCACTTCCGGCGAAAAATGCTCATCCCACATGGCGTGGGCTTCAAAAATCTCCTCCCGGCTCCGCTTTGGATTGTAGTGCAGCCCCATCAGGTAGTTCGAAACCGACTCCACCTGCTCGGGTTGGTCCCGGAATGCACGCAGATAGTTCTTTTCCGACTCCTCAAACCGGCCGATCTCCTGCAGTGATAATGCGTAGTTCACACGTATAGCAGCGAATCCCGGATGTTCGGACAGAATCTCCTCATAGCGGGAAATTGCTTCCTCATAGTCCCCCTGGGCGCGGTCGATGTCGCAAAGCACTAGCCGGCCTTCCAGATCGTGTGATTTGTGTTTGAGCAACTGAGAAATGGTTTCCCGCGCTTCATCGAAACGATGCATCTTCTTGAGCAAACGCGCCTTTTCACTTAATGCTTCAAAATATTCTTCATCAATTTTCAAAGTGATGTCATACAACTCCAGCGCCTTTTTGAGATCCCCCTGGTCGCGGTAGATGTTTGCGATTCTAAATGCGACGCCTGCACTGCGCGGATCCAGCTGATTGGCTCTCTGGTAGCATTTCAACGCCTCTTCCAGTTTCGCCTGAGCCCGGTATACCGACCCCAGGTTCAGCCACGCCTTGAAAAAATCGGGACGGCGCCGCAACGCCTCCTGCCCCGACTCCCCGGCCTCATCCAGCCGGCCGATCTCGAGACAAGACATCGACAACAGATGCCAGGTTTCGGGTTCATCCGATCCCCGTTTTAATGCCTCACGAAGATATGTCGCCGCTTTTTCGTACTCCCGCTTCTGGATGAGTGCCACCCCCATATAGTGCCATGCCGGCCAGGGGGCCTTGTTTTTTTTCTTCAGCACTTGTTTCAGCAGAGGGATGGCCTTGTTGGTTTCCGGTTTTTTCCGATCCAGCAGGGCGATAGCACGTTTGAGTTGTAAAGTCATCATGAACCAGTTTATATGTCATGCCGGACGGTACCTGTCCGGATAAAAATTATCAGCAAGAGTGTTTTCCCGAATGATGCACTCCGGGCCGGGGCCAAATCCCCCGATTTTGTGTTTCGGTTCGCCGGTTATCTTTCAGGCATATGATCATGCCCCGGGATACGTATCACCCGGCTCAGGACACATAAATGCAAATTATGTGCCATCTTATTTGGCACAGGAATTGCAATCACTCCCTGTTATACCCACAGACGGGTTACATGAATAACTTCTAATGCAAATACGATTAAGTTTTTTTTGCCAAAACCCGATAAACCGGGTAACCCGTTACTACAAAAATTGATGAATAATGCGAAATCCCCAACTTGAGTATCAGAGACAATCGGTGATGAATGCTTCGCCGCTTAAACTCGTCATTAAACTGTATGACCTGGCCATTCAGGCGTCCTACCGAGAGGATGATCAGCGACTTCGGGAAATCCTCTCTACATTGATTAAGGGCCTGGATTTTAATCATGAACCGGCAGATCAACTGTTTAATCTGTATCGATACTGCCAGGATCTTTCCCGTGAAAAGAAGTTCGACGAAGTACGGGAGATTCTGGATCCGTTACGTGATGCCTGGGAAGCGTCGGCAACCCAGGCAACCATGGAAAGTGCCAGCAGCGGCTGATAGCGTTTGCCAGGCGACGGCTCTTTTCCCGTCGCTTCAATCACATCACCGTAACCTTTTCACCGACGAATACAACCAACATGACCTCCATAGGAAATATTTTCCAGCAGACGAATCCCTACGAAAAATTCGTCCAGCAGCTGGTCGAGCTTGAAAGCCAAACCAAACTGAAGCTGGAGCAACAGCAAAAGACGCATCGTGAACGTAAGGATGCGCTGGGAGCCGTGAGTTCGTCCATATCCAAGTTCAACAGTAAACTCACCGAACTTGGTGATACCGGCAATAACAGTTTTCAGCCGCTTAAAACCTCCTCCTCCAACGAGAGCGTGGTCCGGGTTCATGCGGCCAGCGGCATTGACCGGCCGTCGACCTACAATATCAATGTCGAACGGATTGCCAGCCGGGATATCGCACTCGCCGGTGTGATGACCGCCGACGGTTTTGAACTGGCCGCCCAGGGAGCCGGAGAGGTTACGCTTACGATCGGCGACAAAACCGAAACCCTGACCGTCAACACACAAAAAGAGGATGAAGGCGGAAACATGGTCGACATGACCAACAGCGAGATTCTGAACGCTTTTGCCGACCAGATTGCCGAACATTTTGGTGATCACGCCCAGGCCAACGTTTTCCAGGTCAATGATGACGAAGTCCAGTTCTCCATACAGAGTCTGATCACCGGGTTTGACAACCGGGTACAGTTTGACGGTGCCACCGGTGTACTGGCAGAGGTTACCACCGGAATCAATCACCTTGTTGATGCCGAGCAGCTCAATGCCCGTTTTACCATCGACGGCGTCACTTTTGAACGGGGGCAGAACAACATCAGCGATGCCATTACCGGACTCAATTTTGAACTGATGGGTGAGAGCACCGGAAATGTGCAAATGAGTGTCGACCGTGACCTTGACGATGCACGTTCCAATATTGACGGGTTCATCTCCGCATTTAACGAGATGAACAAAACGATCCGTGACCGGACATTTGTGGATGCCGAAAACGACCGGCGCGGAGCCTTGCAGAATATGCGCTCCATCAGGAATCTTACACTCAACCTGCGCCAAACCGGGTTGTTGCCCATGGAAAGCGCCGAAGAGGGCCAGTTGGCCCGTCTGTCTGATTTGGGTATCGGTTTCGAGAAGAACGGGACGATGGTTGTTGAAGATGCCGACAAACTTACGCAAATGCTTGGGGAGCGCCCCGATCAGATCGCCGCACTGTTTACCAGCGAAGATTCCCCTATCGCACAGATGAAGGCCCAGTCCGAAGCATATACAAAAGCCAACAGCGGCATAATTGCTTCTATCGAAGATGGCATCGATCAACAGATCAGCCGTCTGGACAATCGAATCGCAGCGCAGGATCGGCACCTTGAGCGATATGAACAACAGCAGCGGGAACAGTTCAACCGTCTCCAGCAGATCATAACCCAGGGCGAAGAGCAATTCAACCAGCTCATGCAATTCCAGCAATCAATGTGGAGATAACAGAAGCAGACTTATGCAGATACAGACACTCACAGAAAAACAGTCACAATTGATCGATATCAGCCGTGAGATTTTGAATAATCTCAAAGCCGAACAGCTGTCACTGGACGAAATTGAAAAGTTACTGAATCAACGGGGACAGGTGATCGCCGAGATAGATCCGCTCACCGAAAACGTTAACGCTGCAACTCTTCCCGTTGAATATCAGGATCAATTATCAGAAGGGTTCCGGACCTACCGGGAACTTCATAATCTCATCCAGCCTGAGCTGGACAGGATTATGAGCGGACAGGAGGTCGCACTGGACGACGCCTCCAAAAGACGAAAAGCCGAAGACCGGTACCTGGTTTTGGAAACACCGGATATTTCCTATATTTCTGAATCGTAAAAAAACGATCCATCATGGACATCAACAAACTTACCACCCAACTAAACGGAACACAGGCTACACGTGAAAACACGAAAAATGCCGGTGTATCCTCAACAGGAGATGCAAAACCCAACGTGTCGGACAAGGTCACGCTGGAAGGGTATCAATTCAAAAAGAATGAAGTTTTGTTTGCAAAATCAGAGTTTGACAAACAATCCCAGGCCGCCTTTGACAAGGTAAAAGCCCTCAAGGTTCAGCTTAATGAGTTTAATCAGGCCAGTGCGGAGTCCGCCGA
>SLLW01000294.1 GCA_007133875.1 Balneolales bacterium
AATTTTTATCTGTTGGCTGACCTGGTGGATGTAGTCGCCGAACTGGAAGATCACGACGATGATTTCGAGCAGGTTCGGATTACATTGGAGCGAAACCTCGCACGTACACCCGGCTCGGCTTCCGCAACCTTCCCCGGTCGCAGTGAAACCACGATTGCTGTGTTGATGGATGATGACAACCTGGCCTACGATCTGGATGTTTCGGCCTTAACACAGGGCGGCCTTTATCGCTTGCGTATCTACTTCTCGGATGATCTCGGCAACGAATCACTGGCCGGTGATATGCAGTTTGTAGCCGGTAAACCGCAAGTCCGCATTGCCGGTTTTAATCCGGTAAAACAGGAATTGTATCTCACGGGACCGATTCATACGCAGTCTGCACGGCTCTCCTATGCATCCGGTGACAACACGTTTACCACACTGGGCACATTCGATCTGAATACCTACGGTGCTAATGACAGGGACCACGCCCGCCGGGCAACGGTACAAATCTCAGAACTGGATTTGCCGGATGGCGAAATTACGTTTCGGGTATTGGGTGCTGATCGCTCTGCGGCAAACTTCTCGGAAGCACGGTTTGCCGATACGCCATCTACACTGGCGTTTAACAGCGAAGCCCTTGCCCTGCAAGCTGTCATGGATCAAAGCAGCCGGCCCGTCTCTTTCCTGAGCAGCGCCTGGCAACCGAATCTGTCAAACAGCGAAATCAGCCTTCGGCTGAACCGTGATGCCGGCGATTTATCCAATATCCGGTTTGAAGTGGAGCCTCCGGATGCGAATCAGGAAATATCACTCATGCTGATGCTGGACACCAATCCCTATTCCAGTGAAAGCGGCAATGTGTTAACCGGTATGTACTCACGGAATGTGGAAAATGACGGCGCTTCCACCGATTTCTTCACCGGACGTCTGGAGGTATTGGATGGAGACCTGCTCGGGTTTGTTGCGGATAACCAGAATGTGAATCTGTTGACAGGGGGTACGAACATTTCAACCGGTGGGGTGCTGTACGCGTTTGCCACGATGGTAAATGCGGATGGTTCTGTGGATATGAACATGGATCAGATTAAAGTTCACCGGGTGGCGGCCAATCAGGGTGGTGAAATCCTCTCCCGCAGTGAGCAAATGACCCTCAGTATTGAAGAGAACGTGCTCGATAAAAACGCCGGTATTTATGTAGAAGAAGATCGTGCGAGATTTAACAGTACAAATGCTCAGCAGTTACATATGGGACAGCTTGGCCCGGCATACTGGGTGAGCAGTCCGAATGGAGCGGAGCTGCGAAGTGGTATGCGCGCCGGTTTCAGTGTTCAGTACGATCCGGATGAGTTGGGCGATATTGATCCTGCAAGAATTAACATCGCTACCATCACCGCCAATGATGAGTTTGATTTCAGTACCGGTGTGCGAAATAAAGTGGTGGATACCACCAATCATGTCGTTCGGTTTAATATGAGCAGTTTATCCACTGCCGCACAGCGATATACCCTTGTTGTGGATGGCCTGCAAAGTACAGATGCCGGCTCCATTGAACTTGCTGATTTCCGGGCGGGAGCTGCCGGGGGCGTGAACTATACGCAATCCACGGGCATGATTACCGCAATTGTAACAGATAATATGTCTGGTATTGATCCTGGTACCGTGCTGATGTATGTGAACAATAACCGCATCACTATTCCGCCGGCCAATATCACCGACCTATCCGGTTCTTCCAGTACATACCGGTTCCGTGCAAACCTTGCGGGTCTCGAACTGGCCGAAGGTATTCATAACGCCCGGTTTGTAGTCGAAAATAACAGCGGTGATCGCCTGAATACGGAAATCGTCTTTATGGTAGATAATACGGCTCCGCAAATCCGTTCCGAAATGGCTGTGGTCGGAAAAGAATCCATGGTCTCATTCAGTGTTCAGGATATGGCGGTGGCGGATACATCGGGTGCCGGACTGGATACCTCCACCGTTTATATCGATGTATGGGGAATTTATCTGGATCGTGAAAATAGTGTTGATTCGAAACGGCTGCAAATGAGGCTGGAGCCCAGTCAGCTTACGTATTCCGGTGATCCGGATGCGATGACCATCTCGTATCAATTGCCTTCGGGACTGGCAAGCGGTCAATTCGATAATCTGATGTTTGTGGTGCACAATCAACCGGGTTTGCAAATCCAGGATGAACTGGGTGTAACACAATACATTGCAGGTTCAGCTGACCGGGCCGGAAATACGATGTCGCCATTCAGTTTTACAGCGGTCTATGACAATGATCCCCCTGAAATTGAGCTGATAAGCAAATCCGTGGAAACCGGATTACGGTTCCGTGTAACGGATGAAAAATCAGGTGTGGATCCGGAAAGTATAGCGATAGAACTGATTGATGCCGAAACCGGAATGAGCATGATCTATTCCCTGGATGACAGCGATGATCTTACGTTTAATGAATCCAACGGGAACCTGATTTTCAATACCCAGGCGATTGGTTCAGAGGTTGTCCTTTCCGTGTCGGACCAGGTGGGAAATACGGCGGTCGAAGATATGGTGGCAGAATCACAGTTTTTGTCCATTACGGATCTGTACAATTATCCGAATCCGTTTAATCCGACCACAGACGGCGCCAATATTACTTTTGTACTGTCACGTTCCGCCACTGTGGAAATTGAACTCTTCGACTTTATCGGGAGAAGGGCATCACGTGTGGTTCAAAACGAGACCTATCCAGCCGGCCGTTCAACGGTACCGATAGCCGGCCGCGCTTTAGACGGCAGAGTACTTTCCAACGGTGTTTACTTCATGCGGGTTGTTGCCAGGGATGGTGACCGAACCGAAGAGGCCGTATTCAAAACCGTAATAGCCAAATAGCCAGACCTTTTAAATGACTGCAATTGAAATCCGTCTTTTATTCGAATGTTATCCAAACCAAGGTATGAAAATGAAAAAAATAATTACGCTGCTTACAGTGATTGGCCTGTTCGCTTTGATCGGTACTCCGGATGCGAAAGCTCAAAATTTCACAGCACCATACCAGTTATTTTCCAACTCAGCGGAAGCGGCAGGTTTTGGTGAAGCCTATTCCACACTGGCCAATGATGCGTCGGCGGCTTTTTGGAATCCCGCAGGACTGGCACAGATGGAAAGTTTCAGTTTCACCGGCGTTTCGGCCACTGCGCTGCAACACGATCGCCATTTTTCGGCTGCCAACGTTGCATATCACGTAGACGGAATAGGAACCGTCGCCTTTGGAGTGACCCAGTCCGGGGTTAAGGATATCCAGCGGCGTGATGACCAGGGAATGCATACCGGCAATTTTGATAACACAAATCTTGTATTTGGGTTGTCCTATGCTCGTATGATCACAGAGAATGTATCTGTCGGGATCACCGGCCGATTCATCAATCAGGACTTGCATGTACAGGTCGATAACGGGTATTCGGCGGATGCAGGCGTTCGATATGATCAGGATCTGTTTTCTGTAGGAGTCGTTTTCCAGAGCCTGGTTGGAAAAGTTGGTCCCGACGATTTGCCACCCTCATTTCGACTCGGAGCGTCGCTGCGGCCAACCGGTGGGCTTATTACTTCTGCCGATCTTGTTCTGGATGATATTGGAGACCCCAACGCCAGAAGATATGCCAATTTCGGTGCCGGGTACGAAGTGGAATTCAATGACATTATACTGATACCAAGAGCCGGTCTGCACGACGGGGCGCCGGCATTCGGCGGGGGAATCGGGTTTGGCCTTAATAACATGATCATCCGTGTGGACTATGCCTTTGTTAATGAGCCAAGTGATTTTTTTGGAACCAGCCATATGATTGGGCTGGTTATTCATGGGCTATGATTTCCGATAGTCTGTAGTTGTTTAATCAAGGCAGATTGACAACGTTACTCCTTGTGGCATGAGCCGAATAGATGAACTAATCGGCTCATGCAAATCGCTGATGGTGAGTCGATTACATATCAGGTACACACCGTCACTCATACAGCCAATACTCCCGCGACCGCTCCCGGAACGACTCCACATCTTTGTTCAGATACTCCCGGATATCTTCATACCGCATCTGTTCCGTAAAATTCCGGCGAATTTCCGGGGAGCCGACCACCCAATCAAACATCCGAAGCCGGCTTTCACCGGCCAGCACAAACGGATTCCTGTCCGGATAGAGTTCATGATGCACTTCCAACAGCCGGAATCCGGCCGCCATCAGGTCAACTTCCTGAGCATCGATTATGTGAATCTGCACACCCTCCAGCCGTTTGCCCTCATCCCGTCCGTAAAACGGACGCCAGGAGACCGGACGGAAACGAACTCCGGGCATCGCTGTTTCGTTGAGCCGGTCCGCCAG
>SLLW01000280.1 GCA_007133875.1 Balneolales bacterium
ATCTTTTTCCGGAGAATAATCCCGGCGGACGGATCAATGGTATCCTCTTTGGACACCCGCCCCGCTCCCAACTCCAGGCCACCCATACCAAAAGCGTAAGCATCGATCGCACCCACATAACCATCTTCATCAGCCGTCACCTCAAAAGCGTGTGTGGCAGCCGGGTAATCGTCCGGGTGGTCCAGATATTCTGTGGATCCATCCTGCTCCTATACGATATCCCGGAATTTCTGCATCGCGCTGCCATCCTGTACCGATTCCTTGCTTCGCATTATCCCCTCCTCAATGGATGCCGCCTCGCCGCCGAGATAGATCATGGTTCCGGCAAGCTGATGTGTTACCATCAACAGATCCTCCGGCCCCCCGCCGTTCAGGCAGTCAATACTCTCCCTGACTTCCAGCCAGTTGCCGATGTTCTGCCCAAGCGGCTGCTCCATACCGGTCAGATAGGCGATGGTTCGTTTTCCGAACTCTTCGCCTATGGTAACCAGCCGTTCGGCCAGACGGAGCGCCTGCTCCCGGGTTTTCATAAATGCGCCGGAGCCAAATTTCACATCCAAAACAAGGGCATCAATCCCCTCGGCAAGCTTTTTGCTCATGATGCTGCCGGCAATGAGCGGGATACACTCCACCGTCGCGGTCACATCCCGCAACGCATACATGCGCTTGTCTGCCGGAGCAATCTCCTCGGTCTGACCGATTAGTACCAAATTGTGCTTTTTTAGCACTTCGACATACCGTTTCAGGTCCAGATTGACATTAAAGCCGGGTATGGATTCCAGTTTGTCGAGTGTCCCGCCGGAGTGGCCAAGCCCGCGGCCGGAGATCATGGGTACCGGTACGCCGCACGCTGCCACGATCGGGGCGAGTATCAGCGACGTCTTGTCACCGACACCGCCGGTGGAGTGCTTGTCAACTTTGATGCCCGGAACATCCGAAAGATCCATCACCATACCGGAATGGAGCATTTCGTAGGTCAGAGCCGCCGCCTCATTATCATCCAGTCCGTTCAGGAACGTTGCCATCAGAAACGCGCTCATCTGATAATCGGGCATTTCATCTTTGCTGTATTGCTGGATTAAAAAACGGATCTCTTCCGGCGAGAGTGATTGCCGGTCACGTTTTTTGCGGATAAGCGAGACAATATTAAATGCTTTCATACTTTCGTTGAATTTTTTAAAGTTCCGGACTTCAAAGTTTAAGAGTCATCAAAAAAATCATATCTTGCGGAATGTTCGACCGGATTTGCCAATGCTTTTCACAATCCGGACCGGTTTTACTTTTTCGCGACTGACCTGCTTGACTGATTCCGATAAGACGATATAATCGGACAGAATCTCAACAATGGCAACTACCGCATGAATATCTCGCTGTTTGAAATTATCATTTTGCTCCTCATATTTATCCCACTGATCAAGCGGGTGCTGGATAGTATGAAACCGGTTGATCCCGCTGATGATCCCGATTTGCAGGTTGATCCCTGGGAAACGGAGATCGAAAAAGGGGCGGAGGCAGAGTATCGGCCACACGGCGAATCGGGCCGCAGGACCTATCAGGCCGATGACCGAACGGCATCAGAAAGCAAACCGCAAACCGGGTCCGGCACCCGAAGAGAGATTCCTTCAGGGGAGCAGTCCTGGGAAGATTTTTTTGAAGGGCTGGAAAAAGTGATTTCCGGGGATGAACCCGAAACCGTATCCAAAAGAGGGGATACCCGGGGCCAATCGGTGACAGACAGGCCACACGCCACGCAGCAGTCCATGGACAGTACGCGGAGCACTACTTCGGGTGAAACGTACCGTCACCCCTCTCACGGTCCGGTATTCGGTGATAGCAAATCCGGATCTCCGGAAAAGAGATCCAGCCAACGGTCCTCAGGGGCAACGCGCAGCACGCGTTCCGCCAATACCGGCCAGTACAAGAATTTCGGGGAGGATATCGGCAAACAGGAAAAAGAGCTTGCCGGTGAAGACAATCCGATTTATGCTACATTGGATGAGGCCCCGACCGTCACCTATACCGGCACCATCGGCAGGAAAAACGTCAAACGGATACTCGGCAATCCCGAAAAACTCCGGGAAGGTATTATGCTGAAAGTGATCCTGGATCCGCCAAAATCACGTCGTGGACACACTCACTGATTCCGATACTATTGCCGTGTTCACTGTTCTGGCCGACCAAGACCACTATCTACTAAAGCAATTGCTGCCTTCCGATCTCCCGCTGGAAATCTGCGATGCAGAAGGCTTACGTGCAAGGATGAGACCTTTTTGAAATGAGTTCCATATCCACCCACAAAATCCCGAAAAAATACGTAACTCCGGCCCGTCGTGTGATGGCGGTTGTGCCTGGGCTCGTACTGATACTTGCCCTTGGCTGGCTGAGCCACGACCTCTCGCCGAATGAACGGGTTGTATTGCTCCGCTATATGGCGATGGCCTTTGCCGGTGTCATGGCATTTGTCACCCCTCATCTGCTTTTTCCGGACACCGACAAAACCCTGATTCTGCAGCTGAATCTCTCGCCGCGCCACCTCTTCCTGCACCATTTGGTCAAACTCCGGCCCTTGTGGATTTTTGCCACAGCAGCACTCCTGGTGATCGCGTTCGGTGATGTAAGCAACCCGGCCGGGTACGTTACCGAAAAGCTGCAGCTCTTCGGAACCGGTATTATAGCTCTGAGCGCCATCATCCTATATGCGCTTTACCGTTTTGTGACCATAGGTGAGCTGTCTCAGCGCTGGAATGAGGGGAAAATCGGCCGGAAGATGTTTACTTCGATGGAAAAAATCGGGAAAAGTACACCGGTGGGTGCCGGTATGTATCCGACATTCATCAGCACCATACTTGTTACATTTGTCGGGATGATGAGTGTGGTAATCGCTGCTGCCATCCCGCATCCGATCCTCACCATCACACCGTTTGTCCTCTTTGCCGGATACGCCGGTTTGCAGCTTTACCATCAGGGATCACATTATGACCGGCTCTATTATCAAAGTGATGCTTTTTATGATGAGCTGTTTACCAACCCTTCAACGGGGATGCGCGATTCGCGGGAACCGGCGGGTTACGAGGCAATATACTGGGTTCCGCAGCGATGGCGTCCGGCCGTCTGGAGCCAGATTATCCAACTCGACCGGAAACGTCCCATGGGCCGTATCATCGCCCTGCTCAGTTTTACCTACTGGCTTTTGATCTGGCTTGGCGTCCCGGAAGCGTGGTTCTCCGGCTGGCTGGTATTCTGGGTCTTTTCCAAAAATATGCTGGCCTGGCCCGCTTCGGATTCCCGGATCTCCCCACCGGTTTTTCATTGGTGGATGATGCCTCCTCACGACTGGGTCATTGCCCGGTTTTTCATGCAGATTCGCTGGACATTAACGCTGTTTCTGACCATTGGTATTGCGGCGGTTATGTCCGGAGCGGTCGCATGGACCGAAGTATTTGCCTGGACTCTTTTTGACCTGGTGATATCGGCCGGAACAGCCTGGATGATCACGCGCAGCAATGAGTATGTTTTCCAAAAAAAATTCATATGAGTGACTTTTTATCAGTAAAAAATGTATCAAAGCGTTACGGAACCGGGCCAATGGTGATCTCGGGTCTGAACCACCATTTTCAGAAAGGGGTTGCGGCCGGCCTTGTGGGTGCTAACGGATCCGGGAAAACGACCTTTCTGAGACTACTGTCGGTTACCGCATTTCCGACCGAGGGGGATATCACATTCCGGGGAAAATCGATCTACAACAATCCGCACGAATTCCTGGGTCATATCGGCATCGTAACGGATGCCACAGACCTGCCTGTTTACCTGAGTGCCAATGAGTTGATGGAATGGACCCTGCGGGCGCGAAACAAGTGGGACGATAAGGAATCCCCCCGAAATATGGACAAACTTTTTGAACGGCTGCAGTTTGACGAGCGTCGCGAAAACCTGATCGGGACCTATTCGAGCGGTATGCTGCAGAAGGCGATGCTCGCCTGCAGCCTGATCACCCGTCCGGACATTATGCTTCTGGACGAGCCATTCCGGGCTCTTGATGAAGAGAGCAAAAAAGCGGCACTCATTTTGCTGGAAGAGTTCAAAAGTGAGGGCGGTACCATTTTGGTTTCAAGCCACCTGCAGGGAAGCCTGACCGATCTTTGCGATGAATACATCACATTTCCGGTGAGATAAGCTTTTGCCATCCGGGGGGTTGTCGTTCGATTATTGCAGACCAAACAGCCGGAATGCATTTTGGGAAGTGATGCGGTCCAGCTCATCCACGGTCAGGCCGTGTAAACCGGCCAGTTTTTGAGCTGTATACTTCATAAAGGACGGTTCGTTCCTTTTACCACGTTTCGGGTCAGGTGCCAGATAAGGCGCATCGGTTTCCAGCAACAGGTGACTGACCGGCAGGTTTTTCACGACCTTGTCCACACCGGCATTTTTGAAAGTAACCACGCCGCCAATGCCCAGATGAAAATTGAGATCCAGGGCGCGTTTTGCCTCATCCGGTGTCCCATTAAAACAGTGCCATATGCCCGAAAGACGCCCGTCCTGCTCATCGGTAATGATATCCAGCAGATCGGCCGTGCTGTCACGGTTGTGGAGAATAACCGGTTTTTTCAACTCCCGGGCGACGTTGCAGTGGCTCCGCAGGCTCCTCTTTTGCTCGTCGATGTGTTCTTTTGACCAGTAATAATCCAGGCCGGTTTCCCCAATGGCGATGATCTCATCAGAGGATGCCAGGCCGGCAAGCTTCATCTCCGGATCACCCTGGCTCCCGTCAACTTCACAGGGATGTACACCAGCCATTTTATGGAACCGGATATCGGGATGGTGCATGTCATCCATTTGGGGAAGCGAATCAAAATCTATGGCCGGCATGAATATGTCGGTGATATTCGCATCGGATGCCCGCTGAAGGACCTCATCCAGATCGTCACGAAACAGGGGAAGGTAGATATGGGAGTGCGTATCGATCATATGAAGCCAAATCCGGTTGTATGGATTTCAGTTTTTATTAGTGCTGCAAAACGATTACCCTTCTGCCAAAGGTTCGAATTACAAGTGGTGTTATCATTTCATCCAGCCGGCACGTTGCCTGGTAAATATAGGCATCTGAACTGCCGATATCGAGTTGAATCCGATGAGCGATATGTGACAAACTGGATCCATTCGGAGATCTTTTGGGTGGATTTCTCACAAAATGGATTGTAAGTTTTTATACGGATCCTTCTCTAATGGGCAGGTGGATTTCAATTCCTCTTTTTGGTATTCACAAAAAAAGCATATATATTCAAACATATTTTACACATATACCCTCAATGGAGTTAATACATGGCTGATAACGAACGTCTGAAAGCGATAGATCTGGCAGTGGGTCAGATTGAAAAGCAACATGGCAAAGGAACCATCATGCGTCTGGGTGACCAGCCTATTGCAAATATCCCCTGCATATCCACCGGTTCCATGATGGTGGATCACGTGTTGGGCGTCGGCGGACTTCCCCGGGGCCGCATTACCGAGATTTACGGGCCCGAATCGAGTGGTAAAACAACGCTGGCACTGCATGTAATTGCGGAAGCACAGCGGGCCGGCGGACATGCTGCCATCATTGATGCTGAGCACGCATTTGATCCGAAATATGGCAAGGCACTTGGCATAAAAATTGATGAATTACTGATCTCGCAACCGGACAATGGGGAACAGGCACTTGAAATTGCGGAGACCCTTATCCGCTCGGCAGCTCTGGACGTAGTGGTCATTGACTCCGTAGCTGCGCTGGTACCCCGTGCCGAACTGGACGGAGAAATGGGAGACTCACAAGTTGGCCTGCAGGCCCGGTTGATGTCCCAGGCTTTGAGGAAGCTGACCGGAGTGGTTAACCGGACACACACATCGGTAATCTTCATAAATCAGTTGCGAGAGAAGATCGGTGTGATGTTTGGAAACCCGGAAACAACCACGGGTGGGAAAGCCCTCAAGTTCTACTCGTCGGTACGTATCGACATTCGTCGTATTGGGGCGATCAAACGCGGGGATGAAGTCATTGGAAACCGAACCAAAGTGAAGATTGTCAAAAACAAGGTGGCACCACCTTTCAAGGTTTGTGAGTTCAATATCATGTACGGCAAAGGTATTTCACGGGTCGCCGAGTTGCTTGACCTTGCCGTAGAATATGACATTGTCCAGAAGCGGGGCAGTTGGTACCGGTATGACGGTGAGCCTATCGGGCAGGGAACCGATTCGGCCATCCAGTTTCTGCAGGAAGATGCCGCACTGGCAGAAAAAATCGAGAAGATTGTCCGGAATAAGCTGATGCCGGAACACTACCCCGAAAACGGTCAGGAGACAGCCACTGCAAAGGATTCCAAAAAGAAGGATTCGGCTCCCTCCGGAAATTCGGCGGAATCTTCACCACAGGAGAATCTAACAGGGGTGTCCGGAAAAAAATAGTCCGAACCCCGTACCACAAAGAGAGCAGCGGCCATCAAAACCGTTGCTCCTTTTCACGGCCAATGCCCGTTTCATTTGAACGGTATGGAAGAAATCCCTGATGAACTCCCCGGTCGCTGTACCGATATTACCACGCAAAAAAAGAACAGTAACCGGGTATCCCTGTTTGTAGACGATACATTTATTGGTGGATTTTACAGGGATGTCGTGGAAAAAGCAGGTATCCGAAAAGGTGTGCATATAACTCCCGAATGTTATGAGCTCCTGCTTCGGGAAGAGCAGAGTATTACGCTTCAGGAGCAGGTCTATCGTTGGCTGGGAATGCGCAACCACAGTTCCGGAGAACTCCGGAAAAAAGCGCTGATCAAAGGTTACTCCGGGGACGATATCACCAAAGTACTCGAAATGACCAAGGCGAAGGGATATATTGACGATGCTCTCTTTGCCAGGCAGTTTGCTGAGGAAAAAAGCCGGACAAAAACATGGGGGCCAGTCAAAATTCGTGCGGCTTTATCCCAAAAAGGGATAAAAAAACTGTATATTGATGCTGCCCTGGATGGGCTGTTTGATGACGATTCCGTTCTTCATGATCTCTTTACTGCCTCTCGTGCCGTAAAGAAAAACGTATTGAAAACAGAAAACGGAATCAAGCGTAAGAAAAAGCTAGTGGACTTTCTTATTAGGAGAGGTTTTCCGGCCCATCTGGTGTTTGAAAAATCGGATGACCTGCTAAAAAAGCTTGAGCATGAAGAAACTTAACACGGATGCGTTTATACGATTTATAATCGGTACGGTCATTGTCGTGATCGTATTACTGATTCTCTACCGCTTTTTTACGCTGGTGTTATATGCCCTGATTGCCCTGGTCATCTCGTATATTCTCGATCCGTTTGTAAACCGTATGCAATCGGTTGGGATGAACCGTACCATGGCCATTAGCATTGTGGTTGCCTCACTCCTTCTGCTGTTTGTATGGTTTTCAAGTACCGTACTACCTGCGATAGCCAATCAGGTAATTGTACTCGGGCAGCAGCTCAATATCAATGCTATCCTCGCTGTAACCGCTCAGATCGAAGACCAGATACTCGACAGGGCACCTTTCCTTCCGGAAGGCTTTTTGCGTGACAATGTTCCCTATGTGGCGGAAGTGCTGTTTCAAACCGATGACATTTCCCGCACTGTCAATAATATCCTTGGAATTTTTGCCAATATATTTTGGGCATTTCTTGTAATACCATTCGCCACATTTTTCATCCTGAAAGACGGCGTTACCCTTCGCCGCAATATCCTTCAGTTGGTACCCAATAAATATTTTGAAACCGTACTTACCGGTATCGAAAAAGTTGAAAAGCGCCTGGTCACCTATTTCAAAAGTGTCGGACTGCAAAGCATCATCATTGCGACTACCGCTACCATAACTCTCAATATTGTGGGGTTGAATAATGCGCTTTCGGTTGGTATAGCTGCCGGAGTTGCCAATATCATTCCCTATTTCGGGCCTATCATCGGTTATATTCTTTCCATTATCGTTTCGGTCCTCGAAACCGGTGATTTCTCCCTGGTGATCTATGTCGTTGGTGCCATTCTCATTACACAGATCATAGACAACATTTTTGTTCAACCTCTGCTCTTCTCAAGATCGGCTAACCTTCATCCTCTTGTGGTGCTTTTTGTTGTGATGACCGGTGCAGAACTTGCAGGAATTTTCGGAATGCTGATTGCCGTTCCACTGACTGCAATCATAGTCATCACCATTCAGCAAATCCGATGGAGTCTGGATAATTACTATGTCTTCCGACCTGTTGACGGCCATCCTTAACTGGTACTACCATGATCTCTCTTCGTCCACTTCCACCAAAGGGAACTATTGGGATGATGGCTCCGTCATCACCAGTAGAAGAGGATAAGCTTGATCGTGGTGTACAGTATCTGGAAAAGCTCGGATACCGGGTAAAGGTCACTCCATCCTGTTATGCCAGAGAGCACTATCTTGCAGGCAGTGCCGCTATGCGTGCCACCGAGATGAATGAGTTGGTCAAAGATCCGTCTGTAGATGCCATTTTTTTCGCCCGTGGCGGTTTCGGCAGCTCAGCAATGCTTCCGCTGCTTGACTTTCGGGAAATTCGCTCTCAGCGAAAACTTATGGTCGGTTACAGCGATATTACCGCCCTACAGTGGGGTATTTATGCCAGATGCGGCCTCCCATCGCTCTCGGCAGGAATGCCGGCGACCGACTTTTGCAACAAACCGGTCAATCCGAAATTCGAAGAGCCGTTCTGGAAATTTATCGAAACAGGCCGGATTGATTACCAACTCACACCAGATGTAACAGTGGATCATGCGATGGTGAATGGTGTAGCACTTCCGGGAACGCTGTCAGTCGCCGCAAAGTTGGCCGGTACCTCCTGGCTCCCATCACTCAAAAATACCATACTCATTCTCGAAGATGTCGGTGAATCCCGCCATAAAATCGAGGGCTATTTGTGGCAGGCAAAACTTGGCGGTTGGTTTGACAGCAGCAGTGCCGTGTTGTTTGGTGATTTCTCCCCCCCTGAAAAGGAGACCTTCCCCGACAATCCGGATCTTGAAACGATTCTAAAACGCATCTTTGATGGATCCAAAGTGCCTTATATTATGGGAATTCCCTACGGCCATATCGACCACAAAATTCCTTTTCCGGTTGGTCAGGAAATATCACTATCTTTGGGGCTGTCAGTAACCATCTCCAGTACCGATACTCTTTTCGATTTTTGAGAACAAAACGAATTACCGTTTTTGCTTCCGGATCCGGCTCCAACTTCAAAACTTTGCATCAGTCCGTTTTGAATGGTGAAATTCCTGCCTCCATAACAGCGCTTATCTCCGATAACCCCAAAGCCGGTGCGGTGACATATGCCCGGTCACAGAATATCCGGACCCACTTGCTCTTACCGTCCGACTTTGATGAAAGCGCCGCATATACACAGAAACTGGAGTCCATTCTTTCATTGGAAAACCCGGACCTGGTGGTACTTGCCGGTTATCTCAAAAAGATTCCGGATCACATTGTAGCGAAGTTTTCCGGCAAAATAATCAATATCCACCCATCGCTTTTGCCAAAATACGGAGGAGCGGGGTGGTACGGAATGCGTGTACACCGTGCCGTAATTGAAAACGGGGAACAGGAATCCGGCTGTACGATCCACTATGTAAATGAAATTTATGACGAAGGACCCATTATTGCGCAGAGTCATGTAACGGTCAACCCGGATGACACTCCGGAATCGCTGGCAAAAAAAGTTCAACAGGAAGAACATAAACTGTACCCCAGGGTCGTCCGGCAATTACTGGAAGAATAACCCCTGATCCTGATCAATATCTAAAAACCAAAATTTCGATAGCTTCTCATGACCGATTCTCTTGAAAAACTCACCAATCTTTCCATTAAACGTGCACTTATTTCCGTATCCGATAAATCCGGAGTAGTAGACCTGGCTAATGCATTGTACAGGAAGAATATTGAGATTATATCCACGGGTGGGACAGCAAACGCTCTTCGAAATGCCGGCATACCGGTCACCGATGTGACGGAAATCACACAATTTCCCGAATGTCTTGACGGCCGGGTCAAAACGCTGCATCCAATGATCCATGGCGGTATCCTGGGAAGGCCGGAGATTGAGGAACATGCTAAAACGTTATTGTCGCTGAATATCCAGCCCATTCAGCTAGTCGTAGTGAACCTGTATCCCTTTCAGCAGGCGGTGTCCGACAAACCCGATGATCTTGAGCATGCCGTAGAAAATATTGATATCGGTGGCCCTGCGATGGTCAGGGCAGCGGCAAAGAACTTTGAAAACGTATGTATACTTACCAGCCCCGCACAATACGACACCTTTCTGAAAGAGTTGATGCAGCATGGAGTAGTAAGTGGTCCGACCCGTGCCTCTCTGGCTCAAAACGCATTCCGGCTTACTGCCGAATATGATTCCCGTATTGCCGGACACCTCGACAACTTCGTCTCCGGATCCCATTCAGGGGACATTTCGCCATCAGACTCTCTCACAATTCAGGAACCCCTGTATCAATCACTTCGGTACGGAGAAAACCCGCATCAGGCAGCAGGTGTCTACGGAGATCCCTCACGTTTTATCAACTGCTTCCACGGCAAGGATTTAAGTTATAACAACTATCTTGATATCGATGCGGCATTACAGCTTGGGGCCGATTTCCAGGACAGCGAGGAGGCACTTTGTGCCATATTCAAGCATAACCTGCCCTGTGGTGTTGCCCTTGGTGCTGATAATAAAGAAGCCTGGGAGAAAGCTTTTTCGACAGACACGGTATCTCCCTTTGGCGGAATCGTATTGTTCAATCGTACGGTGGATAAGCAAACAGCAGAAGCGGTTGACAAAATCTTTACAGAGATCATTCTCGCTCCGGATTTTGAGGCTGGTGCCCTGGAATTATTGACAAAAAAAGCCAACCGACGTCTTATTCGTATAAAAAAATGGAGTGACCCCGCTGCGCAGGTGATCCGTTCCATTACCGGAGGGTATCTGCAGCAACAATCCGACTCCGGTTTTGAATCGGAGAGCCGGAATGTGGTAACAAAAAAACAACCGGATGAGAACCAGTTAAAAACGCTTGAATTTGCCTGGAAGGTGGTGAAGCATGTCAAATCCAACGCCATTGTCTATGCGAGGGACTGTCAGACCATTGGCATCGGTACCGGCCAACCGAACCGTGTGGATTCCTCCCGATTTGCCGTCCGGAAAGCCCGTCACTTTGGTCATTCCCTGGAAGGGTCTGTGATCGCCTCTGATGCGTTCTTTCCATTTGCTGATGGTGTCGAAGAGGCAGCAAAAGCCGGCGCAACTGCTGTCATTCAGCCCGGTGGCAGCATTCGTGATACCGAAGTCATTGAAAAATCAGATGAGTACGGGCTTGTGATGCTATTCACCGGCAACCGACATTTCCGGCATTAAACCGGATCATATTTTTCAGAATTTCGATAAAGAAATTCGCATTATGCGTCTCATTATCGTAAATTAAGAAGTTATAATTCCAGGCAATCTCTTGATAATTACAATCCCTTATGTCGCAGTCCGAAACCACGCAAAATCAGACAACCACTCATCAAAATAATTCCCGGGGTGGTATGTTTGACTGGCTTTACACCGATATTGCCATTGATCTGGGTACCGCCAATACGCTCATCCACTCCCGAAACCATGGAATAGTTCTCAACGAACCCTCCATTGTAGCTCTCAACCTGGAAGGTCAGGCCGTAGCGATCGGACATGAAGCCCGGCTGATGCACGAAAAAACACACAAGAAAATCCGAACGGTCAGGCCATTGCGTGATGGCGTTATTGCCGATTTCGAAGTCGCTGAACATATGATTCGCGGCATGATCAAAAAGGTGAAGGTGAGCTGGTACTCTACTACACGTAAAATGGTTGTCTGTGTACCAAGCGGTATCACCGAAGTTGAAAAACGTGCCGTTCGAGACAGTGCAGAGCATGCCGGTGCCAAGGAGGTGTTTCTGGTGGATGAACCCATGGCGGCAGCTATCGGCATCGGCCTGGATGTACATGAGCCGGTCGGAAACATGATTGTAGACATTGGCGGTGGCACCACCGAAATTGCCGTCATCGCACTGTCCGGTATCGTCTATTCGCAATCGGTTCGCCTGGGCGGTGATGAACTGAACGAAGATATTATCAATTATTTCCGCAGAAATCACAACCTGTTGATCGGTGAACGCACCGCCGAACAGGTTAAATGTCAGATCGGATCTGCCACCCCGCTCGATGAAGAACTTGAGCTGACCGTAAAGGGCCGCGATCTGGTCAATGGAGTTCCACGCACGCGTGTCGTAACATCAAAAGACATACGCGAAGCCATTTCCGAATCCGTTAATACCATAGTCGAGTCGGTTACGAAATCACTTGAACAGACACCGCCCGAATTGTCAGCGGATATTCTGGATCGGGGAATTTTTCTGACCGGCGGAGGGGCCTTATTGAAAAATCTCGACAAACTGATTATGGAAACGACCGATCTTCCGGTACATATAGCCGAAGATCCTCTGACTGCCGTAGTGCGCGGAACCGGGAAAGTTCTGGAAGACCTGAATTATTACCGGGCCATTCTCACCTGACAGAATGACACGTGAATGCAATTTTCACTTCGAAAGACGGAAGATATACAGGATCATATTCTTGCGGTAGCTTTTATCTTCCTGGCATTTCTTTTTTTGGTTGTACGCCACGAAGGCGGGCTGCAAACAGTACGTAAAGTCTCGGTCGTTGCTATCAGCTTCATGGAACAACCACTGGGTCAGTTTCGGGTGTATCGAACTGCGCTTCAGACCAATGAAGAATTGGGAAGGCAAAATATCATGCTTCAGGATGAGTTGAGCCGTCTTCGTTCTGTACAGGAGGAAAACCGTGCTTTACGGGATCTTATCGGACTCAGAGACACTCTGGATCACGATCTTGTTCCTGCAAAAATTGTTGCCAAAACCTTGACCGGTATCAATAACTCCCTGACCATCAACATTGGCAGCAGTGATGGTGTGGAACCGGGAATGGCACTGATTAACTCAGAAGGACTCATAGGGCAAGTTATCCTTACCTCATCAGGCCATGCTTTAGTTATGCCCTTTAATAATGCACTATTCCGGGCCAGTGCACGGATACAGGGAAACCGTGCTTATGGAATTGTCTCATGGAATACCGAACAGCCCAACGAATTGGTGATGAACTACGTACCGCAGACCATCAATGTTGAAACAGGGTCTGTCGTGGAGACTTCAGGGTACAGTAATCAGTTTCCCGCAAGAATTCCGATTGGTACCGTTATTCGTACGGAATTTGAGGAAGGACGTGATACCCAGCAGATATTCATTCAACCATTTGTTCCGCTGCACCAGATTGCCGAAGCATTCATAGTCCGTTTTGAGCCCGAACCTGAAGTAGACGAATTGATTCTACAATATGAGGGGCTGTTTCAATGAAATCGGATGTGTTTAAATTTGGTCTTATTGGATTTGCCGCTGTGATATTGCAGGTTGCCATCTTTAATCATCTGGGTTATCGGTCGATCAGGGCGGACTTTCCGCTTTTAATCCTCATCTGGGTGATTACAACCCAAAGCCGGACCACCTCCCTTCTCTTCGCAGGGTATGTGGGTATTATGACTGATTTTTTTCATGACCTTTGGGGGCTTCACCTGCTTTCAAAAACGGTAACAACTTTGCTTGTCTACCGCTTTGTTCCCAGAATAGAAGAAACCCGTTTATTTTTTACACAAGTTTTTATTCTTTTGATCGTGATATCTTTGGTACATAATTTGTTTTTTTTAATTTCTGCAGTATTCACCCAAATGTATCAGGCAGAACATGTCTTTTTTGAAATATTAATTGGAAGCAGCCTGTTGACCGCTGCATTTGGCAGTATCATTTACCTCCTTCGGGAGAACTAGTAGAACATTATGCTTCAATCCAAGCAAGAAAAGCGGACTGTTGTCTCAATTCGAATTTTACAAATTACGATACTGACCATTTTATTGGTTTTGGCAGGCAGGTTAGTACAACTGCAAATCATTGAACACGAAACTTACGGCCCGTTAAGTTTAGCCAACAGTGTACGTCAGGAAAGTGTTAATCCGGCCCGGGGACTCATTTTCGACCGGTCCGGAAGAATGCTTGTTGATAATCAACCTATTTATACCATTACGGTAACACCGGCCAGTTTTGATCCCGAAACCATACCCCTGCTCGCCGAATACCTTGATGTGCCTCCGCAATTGGTTGAAGAACGCATCCAGGCAGCACGCAGCTTCTCCTGGCATCGTCCTTCCCGAATTTTTTCCGATATCAGTTTTCAAAGTTTTTCCCGGATTCAGGAAAATATCTGGAAACTACCGGGGATTGGCCATTTTGTGGAATCCAAACGTCATTATCCCACCGATATCAAAGCTTCTCATATACTCGGTTACCTCAGTGAAGTAACCCGCCAGGAATACAACAGCTCAAACCGTTACCAGATGGGTGACAAAGCGGGACGCAGCGGACTCGAATTCGTTTATGAACAGAACCTGCGGGGAGACCTCGGCTCCCGTTACATGCGTGTCAATGCACTTGGCCAGGCACTTGGGCCACATGAAGACGCCAGTATGGGGAGAAGTCCGGTAAAAGGTGCTGATTTGTACACACACATCGATCCGGACCTACAGCTGCTTGGTGAAGAACTAATGGAGGGGAAAATCGGGGGTATCGTTGCCATGGATCCAAATAACGGAGCCGTTCTCGCACTTGTCAGTTCTCCACAATTTGAAGTAAACCGTCTCTCTGGCAGAATTGACCTGGAGTACTGGATGTCCCTCCAGGCTGATTCGACAAACCCGATTTTTAACCGCGCCATATCAACCATGCAACCTCCGGGATCCACGATTAAACCGCTTATGGGATTAATCGGACTTGATTTCGGAATTGTAAACCCTGAAACGGAGATCATATGCCGGGGTGGTTTCACACGCGGACGTTTATATCGCTGCACCCGGGAACATGGACGACAAAACCTGGAACAGGCGATCAAGAATTCATGTAACACCTATTTCTTCTCCCTGATGAACACCACCATGGGCCAATTTGGACTTAATGCATGGCACAGACATGCCAGTACATTCGGGTTGGGCCAGCACACTCATATCGATCTTCCTAATGAACGGCGGGGAATTTTGCCCGACAGTGCTTATTACAACACACATTTTGGCGGCCCAAGGGAATGGGGCACCGGCGATCTGATCAGTGTTGGGGTTGGACAGGGTACTTTCTCCAGTTCACCCTTGCAGATGGCCCAGATGGTTTCGCTAATTGCAAATGACGGCTACCGGGTTCGTCCCCATATCGTTGACCGAATTACATATCCCGACGGGTCGGCCGAGGTAACCATTCCAATGGAGAAAGAGCGAATCCCATGGGTCAACGATGAGCATATGAAAGTAATCCAACATGGGATGAGACTTGCTGTTTCTGAAGGATCCGGTCGTTTTTATGCCGATATCCAGGATATAGAAGTTGCTGGAAAAACCGGTACCGCCCAAAATCCACACGGTAATAATCATGGCTGGTTTATCGCTTATGCCCCTTATGACAATCCAGAAATTGCTATAGCCGTATTGGTGGAAAATGCCGGTTATGGTTCGATATCCGCGGCACCCATCGCCGGCCTTATGA
>SLLW01000186.1 GCA_007133875.1 Balneolales bacterium
AAAGTTTATCATTCGTTCGCCATGATCGAGCAAAGCAGTCTCACCTTTAATACTCAGCAGCATTTCTGAATCAGGCTGGGCCGGAATCGATACGAGCCCGGCTTGCTGGCATCCCGACTCAATCCGTGATATTTGGCCTCCATTGAGGTGAACGTTCAAGCCATTATTCCCTTGCATAGTGGATGGTTCCACGACAGTCACACTTACATTCATTGTCGCAGTTGCATTACCGCTCTCTTTGGCGTTCAGATAGGAGACATCTGCATACAAAACGAATAGTAGTATAAGTAGAATTGCCCGCATAATGGCTGGAGTTCGGGGATGATTGCTATTACGAGACAGAATAATTAATAAATCTTAACAATGCAACTTGAATATTAGTTTTTCTTAATTATTTTGAGTTATATACACCTTTCCTGCTTGTTTTTTATTGGTATTCAGCGGTTTAGGGTTTTATAAAAAATCTTAATATTTATTTATAAACACCAGCACTCCTGTCGGCGGGCTTGTCAGCAGCGGGATAAAACGCCGAATAGCGGCACGGATATTGTAATCACATTACAAATTGGTTACCGTTTTCCCGGTAAGAACAGAATTGTCCAATTCTGTTGCGGGCCTGCGATTCCGGTTAATCCCGGAACTTATGGGACAGGATTTTAAGAAGTCGGGAAAGGCGGGCTTTCATCTTGTTGCGGGGAACAATGAAATCCAGGAATCCGTGTTCGAGCAGATACTCGGATGTCTGAAATCCATCGGGCAGATCCCTTCCAATGGTCTGTCGAATCACTCTGGGCCCTGCAAATCCAATAAGGGCGCCGGGTTCGGCAACATTGAAATCACCCAGCATGGAGAAACTGGCCGTTACGCCGCCGGTTGTGGGGTTGGTCATGACAGAGATATACGGAATGCCGGCTTCGTGCAGTTGACCGAGTTTCGCGGATGTCTTGGCCATCTGCATCAGGCTCAAAACGCTCTCCATCATCCGGGCACCGCCGGATTGTGATATAATAATCAAGGGCTGTTTTTTCTCCCGGGCGTGGTCAATGGCAATACCCAGCCGTTCGCCAACTACTGAGCCCATACTTCCGCCAATAAAACGGAAATCCATGCAAGCCAGAGTAATATCCATACCCCGCATTTTGCCGGAAGCAACCCGGACGGCATCGCTCAGTCCGGTTTTTTCCTGGGTAGTTTTCAGACGTTCGTCATATTTCCTGCGGTCCTTGAACGAAAGCGGGTCAACGGGACGAATATGCTCGCCCATCTCTTTGAACTCCCCTTCATCAAAAAGCAGCTGAAAATAGTCCTCGCTGCCAATCGGAAAGTGGTATCCGCTAATGGGATCCACCCAACAGTTCTCCTCCAGCTCGCGGCGGTGAACCGTTTCTCCGGTTGTCGGCACTTTCACCCAGATACCCTCAGGCATTTCTTTGGGTGACTTGGTGACAATATTCAGATCTTTTCGTTCAAACCAACTCATAGTATAATCCGCTTCATTCCAGTTCAAGGGGTGTCAAATGACACTTTTCGAAACCCCTGTAATAATAAGACTCAAAAAGTTATGTTGCGACCATTAACCGGAAATTTTATCCCGGTTACAATTCGGCCCTGTCCGCATGATAGAGTGCGGGGATTACGGCATGCTCCATCACATCGTAAATCCTGTTGTTCCGGCCAGCCGCCCGGCTGTCAGGATTTCCGGTAAAGACCGCCACCGCATTACGTTCCGGAATGACAAACAGATATTGTCCGCCATACCCCCAGGCAAACCAGGTATCGTGACCGGCGAAAGTGTTTCGCCACCAGAGATAACCGTAATCATGATCCCGGTAATTGTAGCTGGTATTTTCAAAATAACTGCTCAACGAAGTTTCCACCCATTCTGCCGGTATTAGCCGGCGTTCACCGATTGTCCCGTTATTCAGGTACAATTTACCAAACTCCAGCAATCCAGACGAACTCACCGCCATGTTGTTTCCACCAAAATAATATCCTGACGGATCCCGGTCCCATCCGCCTATGCGGACATTCATCGGCCCGAACAGATACTGCTCGGCAAAACGGCGGGTGCTAACTCCGGATGCTTCGGTCAAAACCGCAGAAAGCAAATGGGTATCGCCCGTGCTGTATCGCATACGTACTCCCGGTTCCCGCTGCAGCTCACCGCGGACCACATACCCGACCCAATCACTGCTGGCAACCCATGCTCCGTAATTTCGGAAACTGGTGGACGCCAGTCCGCTCGACATGGTAAGCAGATGATGAATGGTGATCTCATGTTTTCGGGATTCTTCCAGGTCCTGAAAATACCCCGGCAAATAGCGAGAAACCGGATCATCCACACTGTCAATGTAGCCTTCCCGAATGGCAATACCGATCAGTGCTGACATAATGCTTTTTGACGCCGACTTAATGTTAACCGTGGTGTTCCGCGTCACACCATCCCGGAAATGTTCAGCAACAATTTCCCCGTCATGGAAAAGCATGAAGGAGGAGATTTGCGGAATTTCCACAGCATGTGACGGAAGCTCCCCGATCGAAACATCCGGCAACTCGCCGGCCAATGGAAGCGGAGGTTCCGTTTCAGGCGGGGTTCCATTCTGATCACCCGGATAAGATCCCGAATCGGCACCTTGTTCCATATGCACAACGGGAGAATTCCGGTCGGAATGCGAGGTGTGAGCCGGTGACGGATCGGCTTCACGATTGCACGAAGCAACCGAAATACCAAGAAGCATGGCAAGGAGATATGAAAAAACCTGTTTCATAGTACTCTGAACGATTGATACGCGCGTGGAATTCCATCCCCACCAGTTCACAATCACATTCCCGCGTAGTATTCCGGTTCAAAAATCCCGGGGGTGACCTTGTGCATTACAGAATCATCAGCAAACGCAAAAAAGTTTTCTGCTGATATGATTTCGGGGCCCGGAAACGGTATATAGCCCGCAATATCCACTCCCCGGGAGACAGCAAGTTGGTAAAGGCGCCCGGTGCCGGTCCCTGCGACCATTTCACCTGTTGTCCAGTGTGCCAGTACATCGTCAAGTTCGCGTATGCTCACTTTTGATATTGGAATGGCTCCGGATTCTCCAATCTGCCAGGCCTGATGATAGAGATGATTCCTTCGTGCATCGATGACCGTATGTATGGACTGCTCGGAGGTAGTATCCCACGTACGATACCCACTTTTCCGTAATGCACCAACGGCAATCCCACCGAGGGTATTACAGGCATACAAGGGTATATCCGTCTGAAACAGCAATCCTTTTACGGCACTGCTGCCCACCCGAAGTCCGGTATACGACCCGGGCCCGGAACTTATCAGAACCGCGCCGAGTCCGGATACCCCCAGACCGGCATTCCTGAGCAAACGGTCAATAAAAACGAATGTCATTTCCGAATGGACACCCCGCCCTTCCGTGCGCTCTTCATGAATGCTTCCGTCCGGAAGCCGCAATGCAACAGAGCAGACCGGAGTAGCCGTTTCAATCGACAAGACAGGTTTATCAGATGAAATCATGCAGGCAAGTTACCGGATTATGCTGTTTATTGCCAAAAATGCATGTCGATTCCTCCAGAAACTTCTCCTGTTATTACTCATACCGCAGCGACTCCACGGGATCCACCAGTGTCGCTTTCCTGGCGGGGAAAATACCTGCCGCAAGACCGATGAGCGTCAGTACTCCGGTCGTCATGGCCATTGCATCCAGTGACAGCACGGGATTTATAAGGAAGTCGGCCACATCCCCTTCGATTTGAAGTGCCTGTACACCCAGTATCAATGAAGCAGAAAAAATCAATCCGATGGTACCGCCAATCAGGCAAATAAAAAGTGCTTCGAAAATAAACTGCGATACAATGTGGCTGTTTTTCGCACCAATTGCTTTTTTGATTCCGATTTCCCGGGTACGCTCCTTGACCACTACATACATGATATTCGCAACACCCACACCTGCAATAAGCAGCGTAAAAAATCCAACCGTAAACAGGAAGATCTTCATCCCCATATTCACTTGACTCATAATCCGTTCGGCTTCTATAAAATCCCAGACATGAACCGCCTGTGAGTCATCGGCGTGGAATTTGTATTTACGGCCCATAATCTCTCTGACGCTGCTTTCAACCTCTTGCTGATATGCGGGGTTCGAGGGGCGTATGACCATGGAGTTCAGATGCTGCTGGCTGAACATCTGCCGGTAGGTTGTGTAAGGGATGACAACACGCCGCGAATCGGGGCCGTTACTCATGCCCATCTGCATTTTTTCTGACATAACCCCGACAATGGTAAACGGGCTGTCATCAATCTGCATAGATTGTCCAACGGCC
>SLLW01000187.1 GCA_007133875.1 Balneolales bacterium
AAATTCGGTTTTTCAAACCTCGTTTCGACAAACCGGTCAAAGCCTTTTTGGGTTTTGAATATTTTTTCCTTCGTTACCAGCCGGTCCTGCCGGTCAAACTCCGTCCACCTTACGGCCCATTCTTTTCTCGTATCCACTGTCCCGCCTCCTACTTTTTTGTATTTTGCTTTGCTCATCATGGTCGTCCTCCTTGTCCTTGGGAGTAAGGTTTGCCCCGGCGGACCGGGGCTTGGTTAATTATTCCAGTTCGGAGAGGGATTCGATACCGTTGCGCCTCATTGCCGCCCGAAGCCGGTTGCCAATGTTCATTCGCTGCATTCCCTCATTCAAATGCTTGTATTTTTCGCGAAGTTCGCTCTCATTTGGCGACTCGTCCTCAATACTGGCCAAACGACTTTCCACCTCACCGTAAGCGTCGTCCAGCAAAAGGCCCTGCAGGAGTGCCGCAACCTCGTCACCATTGTTGACGACCCGGCGACCGCTGGCGGTTTTGGTTTCCTGAACCGTGTACCGGCTCCAATCGGGTTTTATCCGCACCTGTCCGTCTTCTTCGGGTTCTGGCACGTTGAGAATGGGGTCTGAGTCCACGTGCCACGCGATGACGTCCTCAACCCGGATAAAAATCCGCTTGCGGTTATTGGTAGCGGATTTATTGTACCTGATTTCCAGCTTGCCCTGGTTCTTACCGCGCCTAACTAGCCGGGGCTGATAAAACGGCCTCTGCTGGTTGTTGATCCAAGCTCGACCGGCGCTGCTCTCGCGCTCTTCCACCGGTGCTTCGTCGTCCGTCGGCTCGTCGTCCGTCGGCTCGTCTTTGGGACCCTCTTCGCTGGCCTTGGATATCGCCACATTCAACGCCTTAACGTCAACGTCCGGTGTTTCGTCTTCCATCGGTTCATCCTCCTCGTACACGAAATTTTCAAATTCGGTGCGGGTGGCCTTGTAGGTTTCACCCTTGGTCAGGATGTGCTGATCACCGCTGTTGTCCTCAACCTTGATGCTGCCGTTGGTCTTGTCGGCTGCTATGATCCTGCCAATCACCCACCACTCACCGAGGTTTTCGCCCTGTACAAAGTCACCTGCTCTCAGTCTCTTGGCTTCAGTCATCGTCGTCTTGGTCATTTGCTTTCTCCTTTATTTTGTGTTTAAGTTATCCCCAATGTAACACAACAAATGGGGGCTTGTCAAGTATGCTTTGTTATCCTATGTTCTGCAAAATCCCCCGCAGGACCAGATCGTCCTCATCGTATTCCTCGTGGATAAACCGGGCCAACCCCATGTCGTCGGCTTCCCGATAGGTTTCATTTGCCACCTGAGCAGGGTCAATCTCGGTGTCCAACCTGTCTTTCGGCATCGATTTTAGTAGGGTCTTTAACCTGTGGTTGCGCTCGTCATTCTTGCGGATTGCTCGTTCTATCTGCTTTCGGACAGTTATCATTCTATATCTCCTTTAGTATTAGGGCCTCCGAAGAGGCCCGTCTTGGTTATTATGCCAGCGCCGCCATTCGGGTTTCATAAAACCGGGCTAGCCGCAGGTCGGAATTATCAGGGTTGTGCACCAGCCCCAAAGCCTGTTTGACATCATACCATGTCAGACTGTGGCCGTTATAAGCCGTGACGCGCTTCTTGGCTCGGAGCACCATCCGCTGTGTCAGCTCCACCCAATTGATGATCTTATCAGCTTCTATGGTGCCGCTATGGTGCCGAAATTCCACCGTGCCGTATCGATAATAGCTGTTGAGATTCAGCTTATGGTATCGGCTATTATCAAACAGTCTGTCGGCGTTGAAGCGCTTCATGGTGCCGCAATATCGGTTGTTGCTTGCCCTGCGGCTATTGGGCATCACCCGATCGATCTGATCTTCGGCTTTGGTGTAGAAGGCCACCAGATTCTGAAAATGTCGGGGCTTAAAATCCGGTGCGTGGTGGTGAACGTGCAGCCCGCAGGATTTATTAACGCGGGCACCTAATTGAGCCAGCACCCGACAAACCGTCCGAATCTCGTTCAGACCAGCCTCACCGCAGAGCGGAGGCGATACCAGCTCAAATCCGTCAATACCGCGAATGCTGCCGTCATTCACGATCTTCCAGTATGATCTGGTGTTGTGGTTATAGGCTTCATTCTGGATGTTGATCCCGGCTTGGCTCAACGCCGTGGTCAATGCCCGACGGGATACGCCGTAAGCTTCAATCTCGATTCCAAATGTGCGATTATTGTCTTTCATGATTTCTCCTTTCTAAAATTGGTTGCCTCATCAGTGCCAGGGTGGGTTGGGTTTTAAAGGGTGTACACCAGATCCAAGTGCATCAGGTCATAACATCTTGGCACGTTCAGTGCCAACCGGCTCAGGAACTTGCCGGTGTAAGGGTGCGTCCTACCCCCGTCAAGATAAGCCCAGTCATTGAAATGTACGTTCGTCGTCATACCTTACCTCCTTTATAAATTGGTGATGTTGGCTGCCTCATCAGTGCCGGGGACCATTCCCGGTCAGACCAATTGGTTTCGGCTTCGATCACCATATATCCAGCAAATTCGACGGGATCTTGGCTGCTGGTGCGCTCCCCCTATCGTCCGATTCGATTCTCATCGCTGTCAGTTCTGGTTCCCCGTGTCGTGTTACCGGATCTTAACCATCCCCTGCGAGATCGGTGCCGCCTCTTATGGTCTGTCGTGTTGGCGGTTAAGTTGGTTGGTGAGGTTGATTTGGGGTTCTGTCTCCGGCCCTTGGCCCCTGCCGGTCGATCCGTTCCAACTTTTAACTTCATTATATCATACCAATGGGGGTCTTGTCAAGTATCGAGTTTATTTTGTCAATCCTCGGGGTTTCTGAGGCCATTAGTACGGTAGTACGTACTATGATTTGTAGAATCGTACGATCTTCGAAAATGCCCGTCGTTAAAAAACTTTCGTCTTAGAATATTTTACTACGGCTTAAATACGGATTCGGCCCCAAAGACGCTTTGAATATCTCTGAGGCCGGTTGAGGTACGGTCAAGTACGGTTGAGGTACGCTCTGAAGCCGGTTGAGGTACGGTCAAATACGGTTGAGGTACGGCGGTCGGTCGTCCAGATCCGGCCTTTGCTCCAGGGTGTTCAATATCGACAGCAGACAAAATATAGCCCCGGCCAGATGATGTTTCTCGGTTGAGGAATCCGGATCAATGTCTTCGCCCTGCCAATAAAATTCTTCAATATGCCGCAAGGCGGCATCCACCACATCACTTGTGTTGAACCCCAAGCGCCAACTCTCCCGCCGATATTTTTTGTTGCCTTCCTCATAGGCTGGCACAAGATACCGACGCAAAAGATCCATCGGCAAAAGCGACATTCGAGCTTTACCCTCGATCAGATTATTCTTTGGTGCCTTTTCCTCCATCGTATACTCCCCCCTATCCGGTTAATTCTTGTATTTTTGGTATCCAATATGCCGTGTCTTTAGCATCACCCCTGGCCAATGGCAAATTACCATTGCCGTAATAGTGCCATTTGCCGGTTTTGCAGTCCTGTTCGCTATAAATACCAACATGATTAAAGACATAGAGCATGTCCTGTCGTGGTCGCCAAGCTACTACCCATACGTGGCCCGTTTTCGCGCCCCTTGTTTTTATCCAGTTGAACTGCTGCGGGGTGAAGCTTGGTAGGTGTAGCAAGGGACCATAAAGATCCCCGGCCACCTTCATTTCGATCCACCCGTGACCGTCTGGTGTCGTGATTGCGATGTCCGGGACACCGGTCGACGACATCCGGGTTTCTATCCGGTCAAAGTCCAAGCCCCGTACGGCCTTCAAAATTGGCCGGATTCGGGTTTTCCACATCTTTTCTTCTGGTTTCATTTTCTCCTGCTCCTATATGATGTTGTCTATATAGGTTTCCTCCCCGTGCAGAAACCTCGCCAGCACATATTCCGCCGCGTTGTGCCAATCTAAAGTCGGCCACCTTTCGGAAGCCTCCTTTAAATGGAACATCAAATCCTTACGGAGCCTCTTGTATATGGACTTGGACTGGCCGTTGATCCCCTCGGTCTGCAGGTACTTCAGAGCGTCGATATAATCGGCGGTCTTTACGATGGCTTTTATGTGTTCCGGGAGGTTTTGTTCGTACCATTTCAAATTCGGGTCCACCTGCATTTCCACCCGGTCAAATTCTTCCTTGGCCAACCTTTTTACCGGGGATACCGCGTCACCCATGATGACCTCTGGTAAATCGTGCATGAGTGACCATTTCAGAATGTCCAGTTTTGAGATAGTCTGAAAAGGCCCCGACTTTTTTTCCATCTCATGGACCAAGTGCATCGAAATCATCGCCACCATATAGCTGTGCTCGGCAA
>SLLW01000195.1 GCA_007133875.1 Balneolales bacterium
AAAGGTAACGACCCGCGATGGTGATTCTGTCGGTGACAAAAAGAATGAACAACCTTCAAAAACCAAATCAGAAAACAATAAGAAAGTATCCGGTTCAGACAAGAAACCAGGGGGCTCTGTAAAAGACGAACAATCTTCGAATCCTAAAAAGTCAGATAACTCCTGAGGATGGCATAAATACGATCAGGTATGAAGAAGGTGATGGTTGTAAGAGTACTGCTTGTGCTCATTTTACTTTTGGTGATCATTTCAGGTTTTGTAATCTATCGAACCCTGCAACTAAGCCACGAAATTCCGGAAACCGAACAGATCATTATTGATGATATTGACCTGGATCGCGCTGCAGAACGACTTTCGCAGGGTTTACGCTACAGAACGGTTTCCACCCAGGAACTTTCATTTATATACCGCCCTGAATTCGACTCATTCATAGCTTTCATTGAAGAGTCCTATCCCGGTATTCACCAGACTTTTGACAGAGAGCGGGTAAATGGATATACCTTGCTGTTCAAGTGGGAAGGAAATGATCCGGACCTGCCGGCCGCCATGTTTCAGGGACATTATGATGTGGTACCTGTTGAACCCGGCACAGAGGAAAACTGGACCTATCCGCCGTATTCCGGAACCATCGCAGATGGATTTATCTGGGGGCGCGGTGCTATTGACGATAAAAGCGGGATATTTTCATACCTGGAGGCTTTTGAATATCTGATTGAACGTGGGTATCAACCCGAGAGAACCATATACCTTGCCCTTAATCATGACGAAGAGATCGGCGGACGCCAGGGTGCACGGAATGTGGCGAATCTGTTACTGGAGAGAGAAGTGGATATCGGATTTCTGACCGATGAGGGTATGCCGATTGCTGAGGAAATCATGGATGGTCTGGAGCACCCGATAGCGATGATAGGTGTAGCTGAGAAAGGATATGTCAGTGTGGAGCTCGAAATCAACAAGGAGGGGGGACACTCTTCCATGCCGCCCCGTGAGACGACGATAGGCACTTTGAGCATGGCTATCAATAACCTCAAAGAGAACCCGATGGACGGCAGGTTTGCCGGACTATTGCGAGAAACATTCGCACCGATTGCACCCGACCTCCCCTTTGTCTACCGGATGGCGCTATCCAATCTCTGGCTCTTTGGCGGAATTATTGAAGACCGGCTTGGTTACATCCCGCATACCAACGCAGCATTGCGCACCACCACCGCACCGACCATGTTCAATGCCGGGATTAAGGAAAACGTGCTTCCCCAGACCGCTCGTGCCGTAGTGAATTTCCGCATTCATCCCAATGACAGCGTTGAAGAGGTGGTTGACTATGTCAGGCAAACCATCCAAAACGATAAAATCTCTATCAGAGTGATGGAAGGGGCCAGGGATCCCTCGCCCATTTCTTCTTCCACATCGGAGCCGTATCTGGCCTTAAAGCATACGATCCACGAGATATTTCCGAATATTCCCGTGGCACCCTCCATGTTCCTGGCGGCAACCGATTCCCGCCATTTCACGGAAGTGACCGATAACTTGTTACGTTTTCGGCCGGTCAGAGCAAGGCCGGATGACCAGGGACGTATTCACGGGACCGACGAACGAATTGGTGTGGAGAATTTCGGGGAGATGATCGCTTTTTATATCCGGCTTATTCAGAATACCACAAGGACATCCGAATACGCTACAAGCGGGTAATCAGCCAAAGTATAATGAGGATGACAAACACCCAGGCCATGATGGTAGTGCCTTTTTGTTCTGGTGGAAACTCATACTGGCAGTATGGGCACTCTTCCGCATCCGCAGGGGCTTCCAGCGCACAGGAGGGACACTCTCTGGTTTTGTCTTTGTTTCCGAACATGCCCTAAAGTACACATCCGGTGAAATACGTTGCAAGCGAAATCCGGTTCAGGCAGAACAGGGTTTCTAACGTCTGGATCGGGCGAAACTCTGGCCGGAAATTCATATCTTTGGCTCCATGAAATCATTAGTAGTAATCGACAACGAGGACCGGATGGATCCGGCCTATAATCTGGCCATTGAGGAATTTGCGCTGCGGCACATGGATCCTTCCAAAGATTATTTTCTGCTGTACCGAAATGATTCCTCGGTCATCGTCGGACGTAACCAGAATATTCTGGAAGAGGTCAATGATTTCTATATCCGTGAAAAGGGAATCCGAATTCTCCGGCGACTCTCCGGAGGGGGAACCGTCTACCACGATCCGGGCAATCTGAATTTCAGTTTCATCACTCGATACGAACAGTCCCGGCTCCATAATTTCGCCTTTTTTAACGAACCGTTGGTCAAGGTGCTGCAATCACTTGGCGTACCTGCCGAGATGAACGACCGGAATGATATCCTGGTTGACGGGCGCAAAATATCGGGCAGCGCCCAGTTCTCCTCAAGGGGAAGGATGTTCAGTCACGGCACACTGTTATTTGATGCGGACCTGGAGGAAGTGGAACGGACACTGGATGTCAGAATGAGCAACATAAACTCCAAAAGTCACAAATCGGTGCGCAGCAGGGTTGCCAATATTTCGGAATTTCTGACTCCGTCCATGGATATTCTTTCGTTTCGTCAGCGCCTCCTGGAAGGGATGATTGCAGGCGGAATCAGGCTCACCCATTATAAGCCGACGGATTCCGATTTTCGGACGATTGCAGCAATCTGTAATGACCGGTATCGGACGTGGGAGTGGAATATCGGTCGATCACCCAGATTTCAAATTGTGCGGTCACAACCGTATCGTTCGGAATCGGTGACACTACACCTGGAAGTGAACAAAGGTGTAATCGAGGATGTGCGGTTCACAACAAATAACAGGGAAAATCCGGATTTTTCAGAAATCAGCGTAAAGCTGAAAGGCATTCGGTATGACCGGGCTCATATTGATCAACTCCTCAATACGCATAAACGTTTGCTGCCGGAAGGGGTCACTGCAAACGTTTTGGCCGGACTACTATATGGAGAAGACCGGGATTGAGTCGGGCCAATTTCCGGAATCGAAGAAATTGACCCGATCAGAACTCAGTTCTCGAATAACCAGGCATCAGGATTCACATTCGTCCGGATGTTATCCAGTGCGCGCTGGGCTTCGGATTGCCGCGAATGGCCACTGTAGGCAACCATATAATAATTGTTGTTTCGATCCCGGATAACCGCCACATCACTGAATCCCTGATTACGTAAATTACGCTGATGATTTTCGGCATTATCCAAGCTGCGGAAAACTCCCGCGATCACAAAATAGGCATCCGCATCGGCCGGGTCTGCAACTTCATCTTCCGCCTCGGCTTCTTCAAGTTCTTCTTCGAGCATATCGAGACGTGCCTGCAGATCTTCGATGAGGTCATAGTGGGTGATAAGTTGCCCGGAATGAACTTCATTGACCAGATAGGAGAGATCATCCACTGACTGTTGCATCAACCGGATGCGTTCATCAATGGTGTCCATTGATCTTTTCGCAAGTTGAAGCTCTTCATCCACTCTCTGTACGGTTTCCTCCAGTTCTTGTGCAAGGGGATCAGAACGGTGATCCAGGGGTTGCCAGTCGGCATGAGGGGAACGGCTGCCGCCGAATTTAATGGAAAAACCGGCACTGGTGGTAACAAAAGCATCACCGCCAATATTCATGCCGGATACATCAGAACCGGATTGTCGTTCGTATCCATCCAGTAAATCACTGTTGGAAAAATTCATTTCTGCCAGTGCGAAAAAATCAAGCCGGCGGCCCAGGTTCAGGGTTAATCCACCGCCCAGACGGTAAAGCAGTGCATTTCCGGTAAAACTCTGACTTTGAAAACCGGTTACTTCATCACCGGCAGATACATCCACATCATTCATGATGATGCCAATACCGGATTGGGTAAACACACCTACCCGATTGGTAAAATCATTGGCACCCCCAAGCATCCGGAGGATATTTACACGCGCGCCTACCCCGGCATTCAGATAATTATTCTCAAAATATGCGCCACTGGACAGGTTATCCTCTGCTTGAAACACTCCGCCTCCGGCATTACCATAAATAGATACTACCGGATTGAGGGAATATCTTAGATAGAGTTCCCCATGAGGGGTCATGTCTGTATCAAATGAAAAATGTCCGAATATCGCCCCACCCGAAAGATCCAGGCTCCAGCTGGAGGGTACGGGTGTTTGATCATTTGCGGCCGCATGATGAATCATGGCCATAAAAAAAAGGACGGCAAACAAAGCTATCTTCTTCATATCAGGAGAATTAATGATGTGGATAAATTTTTCAGGGTACCATACCGCAGGAATACAAATCCAACCCGGTTCTGTTAATTAATAATTATTAACTAACTTA
>SLLW01000386.1 GCA_007133875.1 Balneolales bacterium
ACCCCGATCCGGACGCATCGGAAGCTGATCCGGAATGGACGGATAGTGAACGGCCTCAGGCCGCATCACAAAAAAAGAAGCGTATCAAACGCCCCAGAAAATCACCGGGATCCTGACCAGCGCTCATTTCTATACAGACACCAGCTATATTTCCTTCCGAATGCTGATCGCATGGAATGTCCGAATGTTCCCCCTGGGAATTGCACAAAAGTGCTGTGATTCCTGTTGAGTGAAAGCGGTCTTGTTTGAACCGAACCATCTGAGTTGTAATATCTGCACCATAAAATCTGATCTGAAAATTCTGCACCATTTTTCCTGAACTGTAACATCTTGTACCTTTCATCTTATTGACTGAATCAACCTATGAGCCTTACCTGTGGAATCGTCGGACTGCCGAATGTCGGCAAATCCAGTTTATTTAATGCACTGAGCAATGCCGGGGCCGAAGCGGCCAACTTCCCGTTCTGTACCATCGATCCCAACGTCGGAATCGTTCCGGTACCGGACAATCGCCTCAACCAGCTGGCCGAACTGGTCAAACCGAAGCAGGTAACCCCCACCTCCATCGAATTTGTGGATATTGCCGGGCTGGTGAAGGGCGCTTCGGAGGGTAAGGGAAAGGGAAATGCCTTTTTGTCACACATCCGTGAGGTGGATCTGATTATCCATGTTGTGCGCTGTTTCCAGGATGATGATGTGATTCATGTCGAGGGCGGCATCAATCCGACTCGGGATATCGGCATCATTGAGAGCGAGTTGCTCTTCAAGGATCTGGAGACCCTGGAGCGGCGTGAGGAGCGTGCCCGCAAGATGGCAAAATCGGGCGACAAAGCGCTGCAAAATCAGCTCTACGCGTTAGAGCAGTTACGTGGGCATATCGAACAGGGCAAACCGGTGCGTTCCTATCCGAATTGGGATCCGGCCAATCCGGCGTTCCAGGAGCTTTTTTTCCTGACAGCCAAAAAGGTCCTCTACCTCTGTAACATTGCAGAAAATGACCTGCCCGCCGGCGAAGGCAACGATTATGTGATGAAAGTTCGTGAACATGCCGATGCCGAGGGCGCCGAAACGGTGGTGGCCTGCGCCAAAATTGAGTCGGAAATCGCCGAACTGGATGAGGAGGAAAAGCGGGATTTTCTGGGAGAACTGGGACTGGAAGAGTCCGGCCTCAACCGGCTTATTGCCGCTGCCTACCGGAAATTGGGCCTGATCACCTACTTCACCGCCGGCCCGAAAGAGGTGCGCGCATGGACGATTCCACAGGGAACCAAAGCGCCCCAGGCAGCCGGAGTGATCCACACCGATTTTGAAAAAGGATTTATCCGAGCCGAAACGATCGCATTCGATGATTACATGAGCTGCGGATCTGAATCCGCCGCCCGTGACGCCGGCAAAATGCGATCCGAAGGCCGCGGTTACACCGTTAAGGACGGGGATGTGATTCTGTTCCGTTTTAATGTTTAGAGATGCGGGACGGGTAATGATACAGGCTCAAAACTCATTAAACAGGAAATTCGTTACGCGGAATCTTATATTATCATGTTAATTATTTCAGAAAACTTGTAACCATACATGTCTGACCAAACCATAGCGACTAAAAAAGAGATAACCTTTTCATTCCCGGATGGCAGCACCCGCACCTATCCGTCCGGTATTACCGGAGTGGAAATCGCCGAATCCATATCAGGCCGTCTGGCGCGGGAAGCGTTGAGCATTACTGTGGACAATACCGTTTTCGATCTGCACCGCCCGTTGACCACCGGTGGCAAGATCACCATCAACATGTGGGACGACGAGGATGGAAAAATGGCCTTTTGGCACTCCTCAGCCCATATTCTTGCCGAGGCGGTTGAAGCCCTCTACCCCGGGGTCAAGCTTGGAATCGGCCCTCCGATCGAACAGGGTTTCTACTACGACATCGATTTTGGCGACACCCATGTAAGCAGCGACGATCTTCCGAAAATCGAGGCCAAAATGGTTGAATTGGCCCGGCAGAAAAATCAATTCGAGCGTTTCGAAATCTCTAAGGAGGAGGCCATTAGCCACTACCGCGAGAAAAATGATCCCTATAAACTGGATCTGCTCGAGGGGTTGGAAGACGGGACCATCAGTTTCTACAAACAGGGCAATTTCACCGATTTGTGTCGCGGTCCCCATATCCCCGATACCGGGCGGATCAAAGCGATCAAGCTGCTCAACACTGCCGGAGCCTATTGGCGCGGTGACAATGCCAGCAAACAACTGACCCGGATTTACGGTATCAGTTTTCCCAAAAAATCGATGCTGGATGCATTTTTGCACCAGCTTGAGGAGGCACGCAAGCGTGATCACAAGAAACTCGGCCCGCAGCTGGGCATCTATATGATCGACCGGATGGTGGGCAGTGGCCTGCCGATGTGGCTGCCCAAGGGGACAACCCTGCGCCGCACCCTTGAGGCTTTTCTGCGTGATGAACAGATTCGCCGCGGTTATGATGAGGTGATTACCCCGCATATTGGAAACCTGGAGTTGTACCGCACATCCGGTCATTACCCCTATTACAAAGACTCCCAGTTCGCCCCGATGCAGATCGATGACGAGGGGTATCTGCTGAAACCGATGAATTGCCCGCATCACCACCGTATCTACGACAACGAGATGCGAAGTTACCGCGACCTGCCGGTCCGGTTGGCCGAATTTGGCACCGTTTACCGCTATGAGCAGACCGGCGAGCTCAACGGGCTCTCACGGGTCCGCGGTTTCACACAAGACGATGCGCACATCTACTGCACCAACGACCAGCTCAAACAGGAGATCAAACACTGTATCGAACTTACCCAATTTGTCTTCTCGACCTTTGATATGCCGGTCGACATCCGGCTCTCCTTCCGGGATGCCAACGACGAGAAATACGGCGGAGAGCGGAAGCTCTGGGATCGTGCGCAACAAGAAATCAGGGAAGCGGCTGATGAAATGGACCTGGTATACAAAATTGCCGATGGCGAAGCAAGTTTCTACGGCCCAAAAATCGATTTCATCATCCACGATGCCCTCGGCCGGAAATGGCAGCTGGGTACCGTGCAGGTCGATTATGTGATGCCGGAACGGTTTGACCTCACGTATGTCGGATCCGACAATCAAAAACACCGGCCTGTGATTATCCACCGTGCACCATTCGGCTCCATGGAGCGTTTCACCAGCATTCTTATTGAGCACTTTGCCGGAAACTTTCCATTGTGGCTCAGTCCGCAGCAGGCAGTGATCATACCGGTCTCTGAGCAGTTCAACGAACTCGCAGAGTCGTATCGCAGCCAGCTACAGGAAATTGGAATACGGGTGAAGGCCGACCTGCGCGGCGAACAAATCGGTGCAAAAATAAGAAATGCGGAAACCAACAAGATTCCATATATGTTAATCGTTGGAGAGAAAGAAAAGGAAAATCAAAGCGTGTCCGTTCGAAAGCACAAAAAAGGTGATATTGGAAGCTTTAATTTTTCAGAATTTCTTTCGATTATAAAAAAGGAAGTTGACGAGAAGGTGTTGCCTGATCAGGATCCGGCCCCGCAGGCGTAAGGTTGGGGTAAGGGAATCAGCCTTTCCGGGGAACCGGGAAATCATAGACAGACGCATCAATCGTCAATAAACATTAATAAAAAAAGGAGATACAACCATCGGAAAACGATTCAAAAGTCATCCCGTTCGCAGGTCAGAACCAAAAGAGCGTGTAAATGAGGCCATTCGTGCGGATGTAGTCAGAGTCATCAAGCCCGATAATGAGCATGCAGTGATTCCTGTCAGTGAAGCTCTTGAAATGGCATTCAAGCTGAACAAAGACCTTGTCGAGGTTGCACCGGATGCCAATCCGCCGGTGTGCAAAATCATGGATCATGGCAAATATCTCTTTGAAAAGAAAAAGAAAGAGAAAGAAGCCAAGAAAAAACAGCATGTAGTGGTGCTTAAAGAGCTGCGGTTCCGTCCACAAACCGACGATCATGACTACGAGTTTAAAAAGCGTCACGCCGAAGGGTTCCTGAAAGAGGGAAACAAGGTAAAAGCGACGGTACAGTTTAAGGGACGCGACATTATATACAGCGACCAGGGTAAAAAACTGCTCAATCGTCTTGTTGAAGATCTTGAGGATCTGAGCAAGGTAGAGACCCCTGCCAAACTGGAAGGCAAGCGGATGTCCATGGTGCTTGCGCCATCCAAAGGCCCCGGTTCATAACCCCCGGCGCTCCTTTGCAACTCCCGGATACCGGCGATAACTTATAAAATCAAGGGTTCTGTTTACCGGCAATGTGCTTCTTCACTTGCTGCTCACCCCCTTTTTTACTATCTTTTATGCTTGCAAAATTTTAACCATTTAACGGGTTAATCATGCCTAAAATGAAAACCGTTAGCGGCGCCAAAAAGCGTTTTAAACTGACTGCCTCCGGCAAGATCAAACGCAAGAAAGCGTACGCGAGCCATATTCTTACTAAAAAAACACCGAAAAGAAAGCGGAATCTGCGCGCAGCCACACTGGTTGACAAGACCGATGTACCACGCATGCGCAGCCTGATTCCATACGCTTGATTTCATAACCATTTAATCCTGATAAAATGCCACGATCTACCAACAATGTGGCTTCCCGTCGCCGTCGCAAACGTGTCCTTGACCGTGCGAAAGGTTACTGGGGTGCAAGGAGCAAGGTCTACACTGTCGCAAAAAATGCGGTGGACAAAGCCCTCCAGTACCAGTATCGCGACAGGAGAGTCCGCAAAAGAGAATTTCGTAAACTCTGGATAACGCGTATCAACGCGGGTGCCCGGCTGAACGACACCACCTATTCCAAATTGATGGGTGCAATGAAGGCCCAGAACATGGAAATCAACCGGAAAGTACTCGCCGACATGGCGATTCACGATCCGCAGGCGTTTTCCGCCGTCGTTCAAACGGCTCAGAAAAAATCCTGATATCTCTTCGCTGTAGAGCCGGCAGTGTCATTTTGATGCTGCCGGTTTTTTTATGTGCTCCTGCAGGATATCCGAAAATCTTCCGGAGATGAAAAGCCGCTCTTTCATTATCTTATCACGCTCCCAAATTATTAACCGATTTTTCTCCTGACATGTCAACCACTCCCGATACCGAAGCGATCAAAAAGGAGATCTCCTCCTGCTCGCTCGACTCCGGCGACGCCCTCGAATCATTTCGCCTGAAGTACCTCTCACGCAAAGGCCTGATTCCCGAACTGCTTGCCGGCATCGGAAAAGCGGCTCCTGAAGACCGCGCACGGCTTGGAAAGGAGCTCAACGAACTCAAACAGCTGGCGACCACCCGGTTTGAAGAGGCCAAAGCTGAACTGGAATCACAAACCGGGGCGCAAGTAACCGCCACCGACGACCCTACCCTCCCTCCTCCTCCAACAGCTGTCGGATCCACACATCCGCTCTCCCAGACCCTCGCGGAGATCAAATCCATCTTCTACCGTCTCGGATTCACCATCGCCGACGGGCCCGAACTCGAAGACGATTTCCATAATTTCACAGCACTCAACTTTCCTCCCGAACATCCGGCCAGGGATATGCAGGACACCTTTTTCATCCGCAAGGACGAACAAAACCCGGAAAACGATCTGGTTCTGCGCACCCACACCTCACCGGTACAGATCCGGCTGATGAAGGAGCAGAAACCGCCGGTTCGTGCCATCATGCCCGGACGGGTCTACCGCAACGAGTCCATCACAGCCAAATCCTACTGCCTGTTTCATCAGGTCGAGGGGCTCTATGTCGACAAAAACGTCAGCCTCGCCGATCTCAAACACACCCTGATCACTTTTGCCGGCCATCTCTTCGGCAAAAACCTGAAATACCGGATCCGTCCCTCATTCTTTCCGTTCACCGAACCCAGCCTGGAGATGGATATCTGGTGGGAAACCGGCAACCGGCCCGGTCAGTGGATGGAAATACTCGGTGCCGGAATGGTGCATCCCAATGTTTTAAAGGCGGTTGATGTGGATCCGGAGGTATATACCGGCTTTGCATTCGGCATGGGTGTGGAACGCATAACCATGTCACGCTACGAAATCGACGACATCCGGCTGCTCTATGACAACGACCTGAGGTTCCTGAATCAGTTTCCCTGACACGTCATGGGCCGGTGGAAAACAAACCTGGCGCGGTCCCGTCATCCGAAAATATCACCGGATGAGAATGTAACACCGGAACAACTTATTTGATCTTTTTACTCTTTTACAACCTGTAACCGATGAAAATCTCGTACAACTGGCTCTCCCGATATCTATCCGAAATCCCGGACCCATTGAAAACCGCCGACCATCTGACCCTCACCGGACTGGAAGTTGAAGAGGTTGCGCAGACCGGCCCGAACCTCGATGGTATTGTGGTTGGTGAAGTGACCGGGGTCAAGCCGCATCCCGATGCCGACAGGCTGGTGGTTTGTCAGGTGGATATCGGTGATGGTGAACCCTCACAAATTGTCTGTGGTGCTCCCAATGTGGCAGCCGGACAAAAGGTGCCTGTGGCAACGATCGGATCGGTCCTGCCCAAACCACTGCCTGACGGAAAGCCCTTTAAAATCAAAAAAGCAAAAATTCGGGGACAAAAATCCTCCGGTATGATCTGCGCCGAGGATGAGCTCGGGCTGGGCGATGATCACAGCGGCATCATGGTGCTCGACAGCAGTCTTGCTGCCGGCACGCCCTTCGCAGAGGCAGCCGGTGCCGACAGCGATTCTGTTTTTGAAATCGGACTTACCCCGAACCGGCCGGATGCAACCTGTCACCTCGGTGTGGCCCGTGACCTGGCCGCCGTGACCGGTGCCAAATTGACAAAACCGCTTGATAATTTGCCGACGGTATCGGATGGACTGCAACAGGATGCGATTCGTATTACCGATCAGGATAAGTGTCATCGTTATGTCGGAATTCGGATGCGCGGCGTTGCAATCGGAGAGTCACCCCAATGGCTCAAGAACCTGTTGATGGCCATTGGCCTGCGTCCGGTAAACAATGTGGTCGATATCACCAATTTTGTACTTCATGAGCTGGGTCAGCCGCTTCACGCGTTTGATTATTCCCAACTCGCCGGTGGAAAGATTGATGTCCGCTCCTTCGATTCCGACCGGAAATTCACCACCCTTGACGAAGTAGAGCGGACCGTACCCGCCGGTTCGCTTTTTATCTGTGATGGTGAAAAACCGGTCGCATTGGCCGGTATAATGGGAGGAATGAACTCCGAAATCACCGAAAGAAGCACCGATCTGCTCATCGAATCGGCCTGGTTCGAACCCACCGGTATTCGCAAAACCGCACGACATCTTGCACTGCAAACCGATTCCTCCTACCGGTTTGAACGGGGTGTGGATCCGAACATCACCCGGAATGCGGCACTGCGTTGCGCCGAACTGATTCTTGAGTTCTGTGGCGGAACCATCGAAGGCATGGAGGATGTGCATCCGGTCAAAACCGAAACGATCCAGGTCCCGCTGCGCCATGAACGTCTCAACCGGATACTCGGTGTGGAACTGGATCCGCCAAAAATCACCGAAATTTTGGAACGGCTGGAAATCCGTACGGCGGAAACATCCGGTAAGGAGCTCGCATGGAACTGTGAGATTCCCACATTCCGGCCCGATATCACCTCCGAAATCGACGTGATTGAAGAGGTCGCCAGAATTTTCGACTATAACAACATTCCCGACCCCGAGCGGATTACCATCGCGACTCCCGAACCGGTCCCATACGGGGAAGCATTCCGGGAAAAAGTGCGCAGTGCAGCTGTAAGTGCCGGCCTCAAGGAGATCTACACCAACAGCCTGCTTCCGGAGCATTTTCAGGATATTCTTGGCGGGGAATCGGTTGTTGTTCCCACACTCAATCCGATCACCAGGGATCAGGCGCTGATGCGCACCAGCCTCTTGTATGGCTTCCTTCGTTCCGCGGCGTATAACTTCAACCGCAATGTGCCCGGTGTGCAATTTTTCGAAACCGGAAACATCTTTCGGCGCGATGAAGGTGGCGGTACCTGGATAAACGGCATTCACGAAGCGACGCATCTTCATGTGGGCATTGCGGGGCGAACACATTCCGGCCACTGGAAATCACCGGCCCGGACGTTTGATTTATTCGATCTGAAGTCGCTGGTCCTCTCCATCCTGCGAACGCTTGGAATCGAAGGATTCGTAAGCTGGAAATCGACCGGCGACGGCCTGCAACTTCTGGCAAATGGAAAAGATCAAAAACTGGTCGGTACACTGACAGCCGTTGATACTGAGTGGAAAAAACGGACCGAAGTGGAAACTGTGGCGTGGTCGGCGGAGTTGGATATTGCCCGGTTACAGGAGTTGTCCCTGCACAACCGCAACCGAACGTACATACCTGTTTCACGCTTTCCCTCCTTCGAATTTGACCTTGCGCTGGTTGTCGACAAATCCGTTGCCGCCGGGGATCTGGAGAGCAGCCTGTATGGCATTGCCGGGGAGAAGCTTAAAACTGTCGAAGTATTTGATGTGTTTGAAGGCGGTTCTCTCGAAAAAGATCAAAAAAGCATTGCTTTTCGTCTGACGTTTCAGGATAATACCAAAACATTGACCATTAACGACATCGACCCGGTTATTCAGAAAATTTTAAAGAAACTCGGGAAGCAATTCTCTGCACAATTGCGATCATAAATGTTGTTTATTATTCGTAATCTGAGCGTTCACCTTAAAGAGCGCGAATCGTGACCTATCAGGAACAACCATACTATCAGGAATTTCGGGAGCTGCTCAAAAAGCTGATAGACAGTGTCTCGGAATTAAAGGGCGAAAAAAAACGACTTGAAGAAGAAAATCGAACTTTGAGCGATGAGCTTAAATCGGTTCGGTCAGAACTCTCAGGTGCCCGGAAAGAGATTGACGCATTGAATGCGGAAGTGTTACACGGCCCGGAAGAGCATACCGGCCGGGAGGCCACCTCTGATGCAGGCAAAAAGACGGATACGCAAAGCGGCCCGAAATCGTTTATTCCGGCAGAAAACAACACGTCACCATCCCTCTTTGATAATCTCACGGAAAACGAGAAAATGGTACTGCGTCAGCAAATCAACGATCTGATCTCCCGAATTGACCGACATATAAGCAAAACCGGCGATGCCTGATAAAAAAGATGCCATAAAATCGATAAAAGTCTCCATTTTGGGCAAACAGTATCCCCTGAAAATCAATGAGGGGGATGAAGAGATGATGTACCAAATTGCCGAGTATGTTGACAAGCGGTTTCATGATTTCCGGAAAGCACTTATAAACCAGTCAGAACCTACCATCATGGTGCTTGCATCGCTGAGTATTGCCGAAGAGCTGTTTATGTATAATGAGGGCAAACAGCCTGATAACAGTCCCGCAGCACGGGAAATTTTTTCCGAAATAAATACCTCCCTCCGTGAAATTGTAGATGACATTGAGCGTAAAAATAGCGATATTAAAAGTGAAAGAGCTTAAGCGCTTTTGAGGCAGGATTAACATAAACAAGCACAACACTCAAAAACCAGGGCGTTTTTCTTCGTCCGGCAATGCCAGGCCTCACGTCACTTCGTGTGAATAGTGGAAGGCAGACCCGGTACGAGTGGATGCCCGCACTGTCATAGACGGTAGCTTGTCTTGTGCCTGCTTCATTAGCGTTTTTTTTTACTCCTCATTTTGCACCTTTCCGGAGGGTCTGGTCCAAAACGCAATGACAAAATAGACTTCAGGAATCGTTTTCATGTCGCAACCCTTAAAGGTTCTGTTCATCGGTGATATTGTCGGAGCCCCTGGACTTTCACTTCTTGAAACCCTGTTGCCCTCCCTGATCAGCAAATACGAAGCCCAGTTTGTAATTGCCAATGGTGAGAACTCCCACGAAGGAATGGGCATCAATGAAGAGATCATTCGTACACTGTACGGATTGGGGGTTCATGTCATAACCGGTGGAAACCACAGTTTTGCCAAATGGAAAATCTACCCCTACATGAAAACCGATCCGCGGCTATTGCGGCCGATGAACTATCCGCGTGGTGCACATGGCTTTGGTTATGGTATTTATGACATTCCCGGGACGAGCCATAAAATCGGAGTGGTTAACCTGCAGGGCCGCACGTATATGCAACCTATTGACGATCCCTTCCGGGCTGCCGACTGGGTTATTGAGAAAATCAGGGAAGAGACCTCAGCCATTTTTATCGATTTCCATGCCGAAGCTACAGCCGAGAAAGTAGCTTTTGGATGGTATGTTGACGGAAAAGCATCCGTTGTTGCCGGTACCCATACCCATATCCCAACTGCCGACGCACGCATCCTGCCCAAAGGCTTGGGGTATATCACCGATGTAGGTATGACCGGCCCATACGAATCTGTTATCGGGATGGATAAGGATACCGCCATAAAACGGTTTTTGCTTCAAACACCCCATAAATACAAAACTGCCAACGGAGATAACCGGATTTGCGGCCTGTTCACCAAAATAGACCCCGATACCGGGCGTTGCACCTACATCGAACCGGTAACCTTCCCGAAATTTGAAACCGGTAGTGCGTCGTGACAAACAACGATATACTCTTACATGCAGAAGGAATCCACAAAACGTACAGTGGCAAGACCGAACCTGTAAATGTTCTGCAGGGAGTGGATATCGCCATCCACAGAGACGATATCACTGCCATTGTCGGTGCCAGCGGGTCAGGAAAAAGCACCCTGCTCCATATCCTGGGGGGGCTGGATCGTCCCGATAAAGGCACCATTCGGTTTCGCAAGAATGACATCGCCCAAATGGACGATGAGGCCCTTGCACGGTTCCGGAACCGGAACATCGGCTTTGTATTCCAGTTTCATCATTTGCTGCCGGAGTTTACTGCACTCGAGAATGTATTCATGCCTGGATTGATCGCCGGAAAACCGATGCCGGAAATACGAAAACGGGCCGAACATCTGCTGGATGAAACCGGTCTGAAGGACCGAATGGATCATCGGCCAACCGAACTATCCGGCGGTGAGCAGCAGCGCGTGGCGGTAGCCAGGGCACTTATGAATGAACCGGAAATCATCATGGCGGATGAACCGACCGGTAACCTTGACGAACGCAATACCGAAAAACTGCTCGATCTTCTGCTCGCGCTAAAAACAAAAGAGGGCACAGCGATTGTTTTAATCACCCATGACTACCGCATTGCCGGTATTACCCCTTCCGTTTATGAATTAAAAGAGGGTAAATTAACTGCAAACAAAGTGAATCACTCCTGATTTTGCCATCTGGCAAAACAGTGATATATTTAACTCACTTTTTAACAAATTATTTTTACCAGGTTCAATACACAATATGGCCAAGCGATTAACCAAAGATCAACTCGAGACGGATCCCCTTCTGACCAGTTATTACATTTTCGTCGGATTTCTGAAGCGCAATTTAACAGCGGTGATTGCCGGATCTGTTGCAGTACTTCTGATTATTGGCGGAGGTATCTTTTACTTTTTGCACACACAGGCACAGGAACAGGAAGCCCAGGAACTGCTTGTCCAAACCGAACAGGCATTTCAGATGGGGGAATATGAATTGGCACTGCAAGGTGACGATGCCCAGCTTCGTGTCGGTTTGATCGACATCATCAACGATTACGGACGAACAAGCGCCGGTAACCTTGCCCGCTATTATGCCGCTGTGGCCGAATCCGAACTTGGAAATTATGAACAGGCACTCGAGTACATCCGCCGGTTCGATCCTCCCGAAGGTATTCTGGGAGTAGGCCCGATCGCCATGCATGCCGTTATTCTGGCCAATCTCGGACAATATGAGCAGGCTGCAGATACCTTCGAAAAGGCGGCAGAGTGGGATGAAAACGACTCAACCACTCCTCAGAATCTGCTCAATGCCGCGGAAGCCTCAATTGAAGCGGAGAACTACAGCCGGGCGTTGACGTACATCAACCGCATCCTCCAGAAGTATGAAGATGCCGAAGTTGCCGACCGGGCCCGCCGTCTTGAAGGAATGCTGGTCACCTACCAATAGAATCGTGCGGGTGGTGCCTGCATGATTATGATGGTATTTCGCGTTCACGCGATCTGGGGGAGAATGTATCTTTCTTCTGAAATTCTAATGTTAAACTGTGCAACAATAGTCCTGTATCTCCGTAATAGGGGTAAGTGCAGCTAGCGAATAGCTCTGCATGGACAGGACACTATAAAACTACATTGACCTCTAAGTTTTCAGCCCCGGACATTGATTATGTTCGGGGCTTCATTTTTTATAGCACCTGAAAGCCCGGGAGGCCGCCTCGACATCCCTGTCACCAATTCCTTACCCCTCCTTGTTCCCTATTCCCTGTCCACCGCTGAATCTTTGTCCGCATCCCCACCCATATCACGCAACTGAATATTCAGTGCCTTAATGGATATCTGAATCTCCCATATCGAAAGCGCAAGTGATGCCAGCAAAAAAAGGAGGCTCGCTCCGAAGGTATACTTGGCGGCTTCCATCAGCCCCTGAAAAAGCAGCAGCATACAGAGTGCCGACAGAAACAGGCTGATGACCCCAAGTACCTGCATATCCCGAGTCAAACGGGTTCGTAAGCGCAGGTTGGATATCTGGGAGATGATGAGTGGATCTTTTTTTTCAAGGTACTGCTTGTGAAGATTGCGTATCAGGGTGGCCAGGGTGAGGAACCTGTTGGTATACGCCAGTAAAAGCAGGGAAATTGCCGGGAAGAGCAGTGCCGGTGTGGCCAGGTCAAGGGACATAACATTCAACGTTTTTTTATCCGGTGCTCTGCATTCCTGCGGCAATTCCATTGATACTTGAAAAAAGCGCATGACGCAATTTGGTCGACTTCTCTTTGCGATTTCGCTGCATCAGCTCAATCTGAAGCAGATTCAGTACATCGGTGTACGGGTTTCTCAGGGTGATGGATTTCTGTATCACCGGATTGCCCGACAGCAACTCCTCTTCCTGTGATATCTTCAGCAATGACGCCCGGGCCTTGCGGAACTCTTCGACAATCACATGATGGAACTCCTTGTCCACCTGACGCGAATAGTATTCGGCAATCTCAAGATGAGCCCGTGCCAGTTCCCGCTGCGCGTTATCAATCATTGCCCGGAAAAAACGGGAATCCTTGTAGAGACTCTGCATCAACTCGAGATCGGCGGAATGATCTTTCAGGTATGAATCCAGGGCCGATCCGGTTCCAAACCACCCCGGAAGATTGTATCGGGTCTGGGTCCAGGCAAACACCCAGGGAATCGCCCGAAGACTTTCAAAATCCACTTCCCTGCCCGACTTCCGTGATACCGGGCGGGAGGCGATCGGCAGTGCGCTGATGAATTCGATCGGTGTAATGGTCGTATACCAGCGCCAGACATCCGTTTTTCGGGTAAATTCCATATAGATTTTCATTGACCGTTCGGAGATATCCTCCATCATCGCAACGGCCCGTTCATCACTGCTGAAATGGTGGGTCTTTATACGGTTGGCTCGTGCCGTTGACTGTATCATGGCATTGACAATCTGCTCCAGGTGACGGCGGGCAATGGTTGGCAAGGCATACCGGAACGAAATGACCTCCCCTTGTTCTGTAAACCGGATTTTTCCGTTATGACATACCTGTGGAAGGCCGAGTACCGCCTGGTTTGACCGGCCGCCGCCACGCCCTACGGTTCCGCCACGGCCGTGAAAAAGCCGGCAAATCACATCATACTCCTCACAGACCAGGGCAAGATCCTCCTGAGCCTTATGAAGCGCCCAATTCGCCATCCAGTAGCCGCCATCCTTGTTGCTGTCGGAGTATCCCAGCATAATTTCCTGCAGATCATCCCGGCTCTCCAGATGGAGCCGGTAAAGGGTATTGCTAAACAGATCGTTCATTACACGCCGGCTTGCATCCAGATCCTCCACGGTTTCAAAGAGCGGGACCACATCAATCTGACTCGAAACACCATCCTCTGAACAACTCCAGAGCCCGGTCTCCTTGGCAATGAGCAGTACCTCAAACATATTGCTCACTTCGTGTGTCATGCTGACAATGACACTGCCTATTGCTTTCGCGTCACGGGCTATCGCCCGGCTGATGACATCAAAGGTGGCAATTACTTCCGCTGTGGAGTTACTGAGATCCGTGTTCCGGGGAATAAGCGGCCGCGGACTCTGTAATTCACGAATCAGCACTTCCTGCTTTTTCTTCTCTCCCAGTTTGCTGTAATTGGATACAACTCCGGCAACCTGAAGCATTTCGGAAACACAGGATCCAAAAATATCGCTATGCTGCCGTATATCCAGTGCTGCCAGATGGTAGCCAAATGTCTTGATCTGATAGAGCAGTTTACGCAGCGTACCCCGGTCGGCCATTTCGCGAAAACCAGCCTGACGAAGCGAAGAAATCAGCTGTTCAACATCCTCGATGAAATCCTCCACCGGATACGGACCCGAGTCGGTCGAATGCATATCAAGCAGTGACGAGCGTTGAAGTCCCAGTTTGTGCTGCATGAAATGCACCTTCAGCCGATACGGCTCGTGCCAGTGTGCCTCGATATCAATGCCGGTATGATACCGGTCCTGATCGTGGTTAATCGAGGTGGCAAGCACATCGGGGACCTCAATATGACGCGAAGAGATACTCAACTCGAACCACAGCTCACTGAGCGCTTTTTCGTACTTATCCAGTGCTGATTCGTAATGGAGCCGAAGGGTATCGCGTGTCATCACCGGGGTCACCTTCGGATTTCCGTCCCGATCGCCGCCGATCCAGCTCCGATACTTCAGAAAAGCCGGCAATTCCGGCCTTTTGCCATAGTAAATCTCGGCGGAATCCTCCAGGTCGGAGTATATTTTGGGAACGGTGTTCCAGATGGAGTTGGTCAGAAAATAGAGTCCGTTACGAACTTCGTCCAGCACACTCAGGCTGGAAGGACGAACATCATCGGTGGAAATCAGGATACTGATGTGGGAAAACAACTCGGAAAGGAGCTGTTCCTTTTCGGATGGAATCAGCGACTCGTTATTGAGCCGCAGAACGAGGTTTGATATGTTTTGCTGGATATGCAGGATGCTCCGTCGTCGCGCCTCGGTAGGGTGTGCCGTCAGTGTCGGCTGAATATCCAGGTTGGCCAGTACCCTGGTGAACTCGAAATAGGTAAGATTCTCCGTTTTGAGATAGTGAATAGCCTGCATCACCGATTCATCACGGGGATGATCTTTGTCGGCTTTCAGCTCACGATCCCGGTTGATGCGTGTAATTTCAATCTGTTCGGCACGATTGACCAGATGAAAAAAAGATGTAAAAGCGCGCAGAAGCCAGTCCATCTGGTTGGGTGTGAGCGCACTGAGCTCTTTCTGGACTTCGGAGCGAAGTGCTTCTTTGTCCTGCCCCTCCGAATACGCCAGCTTGCATCGGGAACGAAGTGATTCCACCAGCTCAAACATATCTTCACCGGCCAGATTCCGTACCGCATGACCCAGCAGTGCCCCCAACAAGTTTACGTTGCGGCTTAACGGACGGGAAATGCCTTCCCCTTCTGCCTCAATATCCAATCCCTTCCATTCTTGCATAACGTACCAAACAGATTTAATTCTTTTACGATATTTCAAAAAGACACCACTTCGGCGCTGTCCTGTAAATATAAGAGACTTCCGGACATGGATGAACCGGAAATAATAACATGG